>CAYOOS010000643.1:0-2742 GCA_964405585.1 uncultured Acidobacteriaceae bacterium
AACTGGAGGTCCCGAGGAGCAATTGGTTGCTACTGGTGGGACCCAGCGCCGCAAAAAGTCCTAGTTGAGATTGGCTTCGTGGCATGGCCCTTGTTAGAGTTCGACTCCCTACCCATTATACCTCTCATTAAAACCCTTGCTCCCACCCCGCCTCTCCGTTATAGATGATCGCCCTCCCCGGGCTTCCACTTCCCCCGGTTCTTAGCCGAATATACCTTCGAAAACCGCCAACCGATGAGCCGACCGCGGTTAGTCGTACGGAATGGAAATTCTGGCTTAGTGGAATCACATTTCCTCGAAGGGAAGTCAGGGGTTGCCCTTCTGCGGGTAGGCCAAATACGTCCATGTGCAGCGCGCGCTGCCACGAACATGGTTCACGCGTAATCCTGTTTCCTTGTGGTGAGGGCTGTGCTCGCGAGGAATCATGCGGGTGCACAACAAACATGGCGCTATCCAGGATGGCGACCTCCCACGGTAGATTCCCCACGACTCCAAGGGCATCTGACCAATACTAACTTGCAGTGCGACGAGCGAATGGATTCTTCTGCGGCCACTCGTCCGGAATCGTCGGATCGCGTTGTGCCGCTCTGACTGCCCGCCGCTGGTGCATCACTTGACCAACTCCATAGGACGCAGACGCACACCGGTCGCGGAATCACGAGCCCTTCGAAGGTACAGCGACACTTTATCATTGGCGAATTACGGCGTATCATTTGTCAATGGCGAAACTCCGGGTGCCACGTGAACGCGTTGAGAAGGTGCTCGTCGAGCGCATTCGAGCAGGCGAAGATGTCGCTGCGAAGGTGGAACTCGCCGAGGGAAGCGGAGGGTACCTCGATTGGCTCCATCTCTTCGCCACTTGGCGTAACGACACAATCACCGAACTTAAGGCTGCCTATGAGGGGAAAGACATTGCGTTGGAGTTTGAGGTTGTCACAGACACGACGGAGCGCTCGTCCCCCCGATTCACGTTCGAGAATAGGAAGACGGCAGTTCGTTGGGGGATTCAGAAACTCGAGAGCTTGATTGAGCGGCTGCAGCTCGCGCTTCCGGAGTCACAAGAGGTCGCTGGGATCAAGAGCTTGCATCCCGAGATTTACTCACGATGTCGCACCTTGTACGCTGGTGGTGACTACGCTGAGGCGGTCGAAAAGGGCTTCAAGGTCGTTCGAGATCGGCTCCGCTCTTTGACAACCTACGAGACTGGATCGGAAGCTTTCGGAAAGGGGAACCTCTATGTAGAAGGAGCTGCCGCTCCACACGTCGACGATGATTTCCAGAATGGCGTGAAGTTCCTTGCCATGGCGATTGATCGATTCCGAAACGAAAAGAGCCACACTGCGGACGGAAACATCAGCGACGCAATCCGCGCTTACGAGTATCTGCGCCTCAGCAGTCTGGCGATGCACCTTTTGGACCGAGCATTGATCCGCTAAGCCACCGCCTGTAGCCTGCAGTCGTGACTCGCCTTTCATCATAGTGATGAAGTTGCCGTAACGAGCAAAGCGCAGAAGGGCCTTTCCTCGCCGGGGCTCACTTCCACGACATGCCGACTACGTACAATTGGCGCTGGACCTCGGCTTGGTAGCAATCCGCGAGCAACCGCACTGGGCAGGTGCCTGCGGTTGGAGATTACTTGGACAGCCATGGATACCTGGCGCATAATTCCTCGCCGCCAAATGAGCAACCAGGTGAGCAATGTCTTCGTCTTTTACCTTCCTACAACCCCGCCCCCCAATGACCAAGCCTTGCAATTGTTTTGATCGCAGGGGAATCGCGTGATCTCCGAAATAATAGAAGCGCTTGGACATCAGGATCCTAGCAGACGCTTTGATGCCATGGCGCCTTAAGTAGCCTGTGAGGCGGGGAGAACGACGGCGAAGTTCTGCTACCGTTGAATTGGATTCAACTTGCATAGCGTAGATCAGAAGGTCGGGTTTGCCGGTCCCGTTTCCACCTATACCGACAACCCAACTTCCTGGCCGTGCCCAAGCTTCGACGGTTGTGCTCTTGCAGCCACAGAGGGTACACACCTTCGCCGCGACGTGAGGTGCAAATCCTGTGTCATGATCAAGGCGATAGGCGTAGTGCTTGGTGGTGACGCGATCTCCTGACACCATTAGTTGTTCCTTTTGAGAAGCATTAAACCCTGCTCTTGAAACCAGCTGTAAAATCTACTCGCGTTGAGAAACGCAGGAGGAACGACGCTACGCTGAATATAGCCGTTCTTAACGGTGAGGCCGCCCCATGCATCTTCAACGTCACGGCAAACGCGATAAGCCTTGTCTCGCCACTCACCGATGAGTACGCATCGGTCGAAGCGCCCCGACAGTCCATCCTTGCCACGCACAATCACGTCGTTCACGCTGATCGTTGCCCACCGCGTATGTGCATTTTGATGCCTTTGCCCGGCTCGTACGTTTACTGCGCCGACGACTTCCTCGACAACAAACAGGCCGACGAGCGCATACACCAACTCGCTCGAGTCAATGATCGAGCGAAGACCTGCGTAGAACACCAACAAGTCATTCGGCCCCAGCGTCGCAATCCTCGCTCCACGGCGCATACCATTGTCGCCATAGGTAAGGTGGTCGAAATCCGGGTCCAGATGCATGTTACGCTGCCGCAGCGTCTTCGGGAGGCACAAACCGCTCACGCCGCAATGTTCTGCGAACTCCGCCAGTGGGGTAATGATCTCATCGTATCCGCGGGCATTGCCAGGCGTGTATTCTTTATTCACCC
>CAYOOS010000644.1:0-2739 GCA_964405585.1 uncultured Acidobacteriaceae bacterium
CGAATGGTGCGGATGAGGGGAAGGTCAGAGCCGGCATCCACCTTTTTGCGCAGATAATTGATGTAAACATCCACGACATTGGTGATGGAATCGGAGTGCAGGCACCAAACCTCTTCGATGATGGAATTGCGAGAGACAGGACGGCCGGAGTTGCGGAGAAGATAATCCAGCAGGGCATATTCCTTGGGACTCAGCTCAATGGAGCGGCCATTGCGGCTGACTTTATGAGAGACGCGATTGACTTCCAGATCCTCGAAGTGGAAGGTTTCCGAGGCGGGGCGATTGCGGCGGCGGAGCACCGCGTGAACGCGGGCGAGGAGTTCGGCGACGGCGAATGGTTTAACGACGAAGTCGTCAGCGCCGGCATTTAGACCGCGAACGCGTTCTTCGACAGCGGCGGCCTGGGAGACCAGGATAACGGGAGTCTCCGGCCAGCGGCGCTGGATGGTGCGGAGAAACTCGAGGCCCGGGATGCCCGGAAGATTCAGATCCAGGAGCACGAGATCGAACGGAGTCTTCTCTGGTAGATCGGAAATTTGATTGCCGGCGGAGGCAAGTTGCACGGTAAATTGTTCCTGCTGGAAACGCGACAAGAGAAACTCCGCCAAAGAGGCATCGGCCTCAGCGACAAGAAGGCGCATGATAATTCACACAAACTAACTTTCTGGAAGGGGATACAGCGAGTTTGGACGCTAGGGAGAGAAGTGTCAAGAAAGGCCCCATGGGGAGCGTCCGAAAGATTACGGGCCACGCGGCTTAGCGGGGGCAGCGGAAGAGGGAGAAACGGCGGGAGGGTTGGGCGCAGGGCTGATGAGCGGCCCGGGAGTAACGAAGGGCAATCTTTCTCCAAACATGGGATTGAGGATGACGACATCAATTCGGCGGTTGCGCGCGCGGCCGTCGGCGGAGTCATTATCGGCAACGGGATGAAATTCGGCATAACCGGCGGCGGAAAGGCGCTCCGGATCGACGTGATAGCGATCGATGAAAAGGCGCACAAGCTCTGTGGAACGAGCGGTGGAAAGCTCCCAGTTGGAAGCAAAATGAAGATTATGGATGGGAACGTTATCCGTGTGGCCTTCGATGCGCATACTCTCCGTGCGGGGGACGAGAACAGCGGCGAGGCGGTCCAGGGCGCCCATAGCGGAAGGGCGCAAAGTGGAAGAGCCACTTTCGTAGAAGCCCATTTCGCGCAAGCTGACGATTAATCCCTCTTTGCGGGTTTTGATGTCGACCACACGCTTCTGAATTTCGGGGGAGAGGGCTTTTTCCAGTTCGGCCTGAACGTCCTTCAAGGGGGCGGTTGGGGCCGGGGGTCCCAGGATGCCCTTCATGGGTTGCACAACGTGCTCGATATCCGTGGTGCGTTCGACGTTTTCGACGGCCTGGACTTTCGAAAAGGGAATGGGTTCGGATTCACTCAAGGGAACTTTTGTATTGGAGGTGTCAAAGACACCGAGTTCCTGGAAGGCCACTTGAATGGCCATGGCCAAGCGGCCAACGCGGCGTTTGTCGACCTGCGCAGAGGAATACATCACTACGAAAAAGGCGAAGAGAAGAGTAATGAAGTCGGCATAGCTCACCAGCCAGCGGTCGTGGGAAATGTGGTCTTCCTTTTTCTTGCGGCGGCTCATGCATTCCTCGCGGCGGCGTTGTCCTGATTGGCTTCGGCGAAGAAGCCAAGCAGCTTGGTTTCCAGCATGCGCGGATTCATGCCTTCAAGAATGGAGATGACGCCCTCCAGCATCATTTCGCGACGGATCTGTTCCTGACGAATGCGAATTTTGATTTTCCCGGAAGCGGGCAGAAAGAAGAGGTTGGCGGAGCCGACACCGTAAATGGTGGCGACGAAGGCCACGGCGATGCCGCGCCCAACTTCCGTAATGTCATCGAGGTGCTGCATCACCTGAATCAGGCCGAGCACCGCGCCAATAATGCCGATGGTGGGAGCAAAGCCTCCGGCGGACTCGAAGACGCGCGGGAGGTGCTCTTCGTGCTCGCTCTGGTTATCGAGTTCCAATTCCATGATTTTGCGGATTTCCTGGGGTTCCGTGCCATCCACGGCGAGCATCAGGCTTTTTTTCAAGAAGGGGTCTTGGATGCTTTCCAGTTCGTTGTCCAGGGAAATGATGCCTTCCTTACGAGCCTTCTGTGCGTAGCCGACGATTTCGCGGATGAGGGCATTGGGATCAATAGAGTTGTCCACAAAGACCTGGCCGAGACGGCGTGTTGCGGCGAAGACGACGCGCAAGGGAAATTGGATCATCACCGCGCCAAGGGTCCCGCCAAAGACGATGATGGCGGCGGTCGGCTGAATAATCTGGGCGATGCGACCGCCTTCCAGAATGAGTCCAAGCAGGATGCCACCGATGGCAACGGTCACACCCAAAAGGCTGCTTTTGTCCATACCGTCCTCAGGTTGTACCAGAGCCCTCAGAAGAGGGGAGCTGAGCGGTCGAGGATGCAACGGGCGCATCCGTCAAAATGGGGGTAAGCCCAGCCAGGATGGCTCTGCGAAAAGCTATGACACGTTCCAGGACTTGTTCCGTGGTTTCGCGAACGATGATCTTTTCGCCAGTGACCAGCGTCAAGACGGTGTCCGGAGAATTCTCGACACACTTGATCAAGTCGGAGTTCACGATCAACGGATTGTTGTTAAGCCGGGTTAGTTTAATCAACGCTGAACTCCTTTGTTTGCAATGGCAGTGTGCCGCACAACTCCCCACAAGAGCTAATCGC
>CAYOOS010000645.1:0-2737 GCA_964405585.1 uncultured Acidobacteriaceae bacterium
GTTGTTACCGGCGGTTGCCACTGTTGGGGACAATGCATGCACGCAATGCATTTATGGTGATCTCGCAGGCAAAGGGCCAATTCAAGGTTTGGACAGCACTGTTCGCAGCGTCAGGTTTCCATTGGGGCACAGGATGTGCGAAGCGTGGGTACGCGAAGGGGAAGCGAGGCTAGACTGAAAGCATCGAATACGGGAGCAACCTGGCAATGAAACGCAAACTGTTACTGGTCATCGTTTCGGCTCTTGCAAGCCTTTGGGTGGCGGACTGCGTAGCTCAGACGCCAAAGAAAAGCGATACGATTTTGACGGGGATTGTGCGGGGAGACGATGGGAAACCGGTGGCACACGCGGCGGTGTCCTGCCAATCATCGGCAGGGATTGCGGCTAAGGTGGTTTATACAGATGCGCACGGGAGATTCACGATTTCGGGACTGAGGCAGGATAATTATGACGTGCGGGCATCCACGAATGGGGGATACTCGGATTGGGTGAAGAACATCCTGGTAAAGAAAGGGCAGACGAAGGAGATCACCATCCGACTTTCCAACATGGTGATAACGCCGGACAGCAGCGCTCCCCCAGCGCAGAACCAGTGAGGGAAGCAAGGTAGTACTAGTCGAAAAAATCGAGGGAATTCGGCCGCAATACCACAATAAGTCTTTTATTATGTGTTCTATAGTCAGGATGAGATGCCATTGCGTTCAGGGTTGCTCGTACTAAGACGCGGGTACCCGGACAATTGACGCTAGCGGCCCATTGAGCGGCACGGTGGCCTTTTCTAACATGGATTATGACGGGTTGGGGGCCGCGCGGGGACAGCGGTCCCGCAAGGGGCCGTGTGCGAGCTACCCAACCCGCCAGAAAAACCTTCCCGCGCTACATCCCAACCCAGATTTCGCGAACCCACTTATGGCATGGTCTTTGCATCTTTCAAGATAGAATGCTGCAAAGAAGGAGCTTAAACGCACTTGTGGGCGCGAAGGCGACACGAAATGAGGACAGGTGTACGGATTAGCTGACAGTTGGTGGTTGAAGGGGTTGATGGTGCTTGCGGCCGGTATATGGGGCGCAGGTTCTGCTGATGCGGCCGCTGAACCGGGGTCGACATTACAAGCAGATACCATTCGCGCGTTCGCGAGTTATGTGGCGGCGACGGAAGTGCGTTTTGGAAAAAGTCTGAGGCGGGCCGAGTTTTTCTGGATTGACGAGTTGCCGGCGGAAAAGCGCGCGGAAGCGTACGAGAGATTGAAAAGCGGAAAAGTGGAGATGCGGCGCGTCAACGGAGAGCAAGGCGCGGAGACGAACGCAGTTCCCGGAGGAATGATTCACGATTGGCAGGGGATGGTATTCATCCCGGGCGCGAAATTGGATGAAGTGCTGGAATTCCTGGAAGACTACAACAGTCGCGCGACAGATTATGCTCCGGACGTGGAACGCTGCAAGATTGAAGAGCACGACGGCGATCATTTCCGCGTGTTCATGAGATTTCGCAGGAAAAAGATCATCACCGTAGTCCTGAATACGGAGCAGGAGATTTGGTACTACCGCGATTCGCCAACGCGGGCGCACAGCCGGAGCAGCGCAACCCGCATCGCGGAAGTTGAAAATGCGGGAACGCCGAAAGAGAAAGAAAAACCTCCAGGGGAAGACAGCGGCTTCATGTGGCGCCTGGAGACTTGGTGGCGCATGGAGGAGCGGGACGGCGGCGTGTACGTTGAGAATGAGGTGGTGAGTTTGACGCGCGATATTCCAGCGGGGTTGGGGTGGATGATCGAGCCGTTTGTGACTGCCATCCCGAAGGAATCATTGGAATTCACGATGGAAATGACGAGGCGAGGGGTGCTGGGGAGGAAAGGGCACTAAACCGGGAATCGTTAACAATCGGAGATGAACGGGAAATCTCCGCGCTGGAACACTGCCAGATGGTGGCGCGGGGAGTTCGCGTTCACAGAGCGCAGGCAGAATGAGAGGAGAGAGCCTCGAGATGATTCAGGAGCAAGGATGACGAAGGAAAATCAAGGGGAAGGGCGAGGCTCACCGTCCTCTATAAAAGGCGTCAAGTGCGGAGGAGAGAATTCGGGTTCAAGAAGCCAAACGTGGTAGGACGAGAAGTAATTCAACAAGGGTTTGAGAGCAACTCCAGGGATCTCGCACGCCCAAACGACTTTTGCACCGTCAATGTCAGCGTCGTTAGAAATCCACTCGCCACTCCATCCGGGTGAATATCGCACGATTACAAGATGCTTCCCGGGAAGGGCTTGCAGTTGCTTTAGTATGTCCGCCCTGCTCTGATTGCCGGGAGTTGCCCATACGCCGATCGGGGCAACAAATGACGATAGCGTGGGATTACGGATTGCCACGGCGGTATATACGAGGGTCATAGCGAATGCCGAGAATACGATTGTGCGAGAAAGTGCAAGCCCGACCGGCTTTCCGCCAGGTCGCCAGAGCCTGATGTGCCGAAGAGCCTGGGTAACGAGTAAGTAGGCCGTCGCAGTTAACGGTGCCGCGTAGTGGGGTAGCGACCACACAACGATTGCCATTCCAAGAAAGCAAAACAGAAAATGAAGGAGAAAGAAGCGGATCTTGGTGTCGCGCAACAGAAATGCCGAAAACGCAAAGGGCAAAATGAACTGCGGCCAGAGAAAGAAGTATGCGAATTTCAGAGCCACCACCGAGGCGTGACTTACAAGCTGACCGGCAGTGTTGGGTCTATTCTCAGCCACATAGCGCCGCT
>CAYOOS010000646.1:0-2725 GCA_964405585.1 uncultured Acidobacteriaceae bacterium
CCTTCGGCACCATGGCCGCCAAAGCCGCCATCAAAGACGTCGGCCGCGCCATGGACATTCCCTACGGCGAAGTCGATCGCCTGGCAAAACTCATACCCACAACGCTTGGCATTGAACTGGCAACCGCACTCGAAGAATCTCCGCAACTCAAAGCCGCCATTGATAGCGACGAAAAGCTCGGCGACCTGATGAAAGTGGCTTTGCGCCTGGAAGGCCTCGCGCGCCATGCCTCTACCCACGCTGCCGGTGTGGTCATCTCGCCGCAACCGCTCACCGAACTCGTCCCCGTTTACAAGACCAATCGCGACGAAATCACCACGCAGTACGACATGAACGCCCTCGAGCGCATCGGCCTCCTCAAAATGGATTTCCTCGGCCTCACCACGCTCACCGTCCTGCATGACGCCGTCAAAATGGTCCAACAGAATCGCGGCGTCAAAATCGAAATTGACAATCTCACTCTCGACGACGAAGCCACCTACAAACTCTTCTCCCGCGGCGATACCACCGCCATCTTTCAGTTTGAATCCCACGGCATGCGCGACATCCTCCGCCGCTATCACCCCACGCGCATCGAAGACCTCACCGCCCTCAACGCCCTCTACCGCCCCGGCCCCATCCAGGGCGGCATGATCGATGACTTCATCAATCGCAAGCAGGGCAAAACAAAAGTCACCTACGAACTCCCGCAACTCCAGGACATCCTCGAGGAAACCTACGGCGTCATCCTCTATCAGGAACAGGTGATGCAGATCGCCAATCGTCTGGCGAGCTTTTCTCTCGGCGAAGCGGATATTCTCCGCCGCGCCATGGGCAAAAAGAAAAAAGAGGAGATGGCCGCGCAGCGCGCCAAATTCCTGGCCGGCTGCGAGAAAAACAAAATCCCCGAAAAGAAGGCCGTCCGCATCTTCGACCTGATGGAAGAGTTCGCGGGCTACGGCTTCAACAAATCGCACTCCTGCGCCTACGCGTTGCTCGCCTATCAAACCGCATTCCTGAAAACGCACTATCCCGTGGAATTCATGGCCGCGCTTCTCACTTCCGAAACCGGCAACACCGAAAAGGCCGTGAAGTACATCAACGAAGCGCGCGACATGGGCATCTCCATCCTTCCGCCGGACGTCAACGAAAGCGATTTGTACTTCACCCCGGTCGGCGATTCCATCCGCTTTGGCCTGGCCGCGATCAAGAATGTCGGCGAAAACACCGCCAAGGCCATCCGCGAATCCCGCCTCGGCAAAGGCGAATTCAAGTCGCTCTACGATTTCTGCGAACGCATCGAGCCGCGCTTTCTCAATAAGCGCGTCTTTGAAAGCCTCATCAAGTCCGGCGCCATGGATTCGCTGGGGCCGCGCGAGCCCATGCTCGCCTCGGTGGACGATGCCGTTGCCGCGTTGCAGCGTGCCGCACGCACCAGGGAATCCGGCCAGCACGGCCTTTTCTTCGGCGGCGGAACAATGGAGCCCAAAGTCCATTTTGAATTGCGCGAGGCCGCTCCCTGGAGCGAAGAAGAACGCCTCGCCAGCGAATACGCCATGCTCGGCTTCTACGTTTCCGGCCATCCCCTCGAAAAATACATCGCCCGCCTCAAGGAACTTGGCACTCTCACTCTGGAAGAGGTCGAAGTCCAGCGCAATGGCAAGGAAATCACCGTCGCAGGGCTTATCGTTGGCACGCGCCCCATGCGCTCGCGGAAAGGCGCGCGTTGGGCCATCTACACTTTGCAGGACATGACCGGCGTGCAGGAACTTCTGGCGTTCCCTGAGAGCTTCGCCCGCCTCGAAAATATCCTGAAACCCGGTTTGCCCCTTCTTCTGAAAGCGCGCGTGCAGATTGAAGAAGCAGGCACGCGCCTCTCTCTGCAGGAAGCGCGCCTGGTAACCTCCATCGCGGAACGCCCCGCCTCCGAATTCCGCGTCCGCCTCGATCTGGCGCACTTGGACGAAGGCGCCCTCCAGCAACTCGATAACTTGTTTGCAAGTTCGCCCGGGCCAAGTACAGTAGTGTTTGAGCTGTGCTCTCCCGACGGGAAGATCGCGCTCCTGCAGTCGCAAAAGAAGATTCGCATCCAGCAGGAACTCATTGACGCCGTGCGCCAGATTTGTGGCCAGCAGGCGATTCAGATGGTGGCGTAATGTGCGCAGCACATAAAGAAAAGAAGGCCGTAACCACAATCGAACGCCAGCGCGAAATTGAGCGCCTCGAAAAAGACGTCGAGGAGTTGCGCCGTCTGGCCGCCAGCGATGAAGGCGAAGCTGAAGTCGAGCGCCTGAAGCAGCAGGTGCTGGAACTCCGCCGCGAATTCTATTCCCACATGGGCCCGTGGCAGCGCGCGCAGATTGCCCGCCACCCCCAGCGGCCCTACACCCTGGACTGGATCAGTCTTCTCCTCACCGATTTCATCGAAATTCACGGTGATCGTGGCTTTTGGGACGACAAGGCAATTATCACTGGCATGGGCAAATTCCGCGGACGTCCTGTCGCCGTCATCGGCCATCAGAAAGGGCGCGACACCAAGCAGCGCGTCATGCGCAATTTTGGCCAACCCAAACCCGAAGGGTACCGCAAAGCCCTTCGCGTTATGCAACTCGCCGCGAAATTTGGCCGGCCCGTGCTCACATTCATTGATACTCCGGGCGCTTATCCCGGCATTGACGCCGAAGAACGCGGCCAGGGCGAAGCCATCGCGCGCAACTTGCGGGAGATGGCGCGTCTGCCGGTGCCC
>CAYOOS010000647.1:0-2722 GCA_964405585.1 uncultured Acidobacteriaceae bacterium
GCTACGAAATTGTGAATGTGCTGGTAACCGATATCGTTCCCGACGCCAAGGTCAAGTCCGCCATGAACGACATCAATGCGGCACAACGCGAGCAGGTAGCTGCCAACGCCAGAGGCGAAGCGGAGAAGATTCTGGTGGTCAAGAAGGCCGAGGCCGAAGCAGAAAGCAAGGCCCTGCAGGGACAGGGAATCGCGAACCAAAGAAAAGCCATCATCGAAGGGCTGCAGGTCTCCATCGAACAGTTCCAGAAGGTGGTGGAAGGTGCGTCGGCGAAGGAAGTCATGCAATTGGTGATGGTCACGCAGTATTTCGACACCCTGAAATCCATTGGCGAAAGCGACAAAACCAACACGCTGTTTCTGTCTCACTCACCTGCGGCCGTCAAGGAAGTCTCCGATCAGATTCTGCAATCCATGCTGGTCGCGGAAAGAGCCAACGGCTGAAGCACAAGAATTGCGATCCACTGAGCTATAGCCTCCTGGGATAGCCGCGCGCTTTGACCATTGCAGCAAAGCACGCGGGATTCCCTGCGAGTGGAAGGACCGAAGCTGTCTGCTGCGCTCTCCAGCCGAAGCTACGTTGAGAGACTCCAGGATTTTCTTTCTTTGCAGATTCATCTCGTTATCGTGACGATGCTTTTCGTTTCCGAAGCAATCAAGCTGCAACCCACCGTTGTGAAAATCGCAACCCGTAAACCTATGGAACACAAGGGTCTTCTGAAAATCCCCGAACCGAAAGACCCTGTGAAAAAAGACTGCAACAATTCCCTGCCTGTGGCATCTGAGTGGCAAATGCGGTCATTCCATGGATTGCGCCAGGGAGGCTGGCGAGGGTCCGGTCCACGGTTTCGACAGCCAATCTAACGAACAAAGGAGGACTTCCATGTCCCATCACCTCGATTCACCCATTGCTCGTCAAGATATCCGCCTCGATATCACCGACCTCTACCTCTTCCGTGGCGAAGTTGGCACCGTGTTCGTCATCAATGTCTGCCATTCCATTTTCGGCCCCGTCCCAGTCCCCGGCTACCATCCCGAAGGAATGTACGAATTCAAAGTCGATTTGAACGGCGACGACATCGAAGATCTCACCTATCGCCTTACCTTCAACGAGCGTGACGAGTACGGCAGGCAGAGCTATACCGTACGCCGTCTTTCCGGTGCGGATGCTGCTCGTCCGGATGCGGCTGGCATTGTTCTCCTACAAGGCACCACTGGCGAAATCCTCAGCACGCCAACTGGCTTGCGCGTTTGGGCCGGCAAGGCTGGTGACCCTTTTTGGATTGAGCCCGATGTCCTCCACGCCGTTGGCCACGCCTTTCAGGACGGCACGACCATAAACCTCTCCGGATGGGATCCAACCCGCGCAAAGAATCTGTTCGCCGGCCACACCGTTTATTCCATCGTCCTGGAAGTTCCGGATAAGGAGTTGCTCGCCATTGAGGAAGACCAGCCTCGAATCGGCGTCTGGGCGGTTTCAACCTTGGCCACCGACGCAGGTGGCTGGCGTTCGATCAACCGCGTCGGCCTTCCGATGATCCATCCTCTATTCACCCAGTTCAACGAAGATCTCGGCAATCGCCTCAATGCCGGGCGCCCCGCTGACGATTTCGCAACGTACGGAGCCGCCGTCGTTAAATCCATCGCCAGCGTGGTTGCCGCGAATGGGACGGCCGAAGATCCTCGCGCCTATGGGGAGAAAGTCGCGCACCGATTCTTCCCCAACATCCTGCCATATGAAGTTGGCACGCCCGCCGCATTCGGGTTCGTCGAGTGGAACGGTCGCTCGCTTACAGACAATGCCCCCGACGTCATGTTTTCCATTGCGGCGAACACTCCCGTCCGTCTCGGCATCGGCAAGGAATCCGTCACCTCGAAACCGTCGAAGATGTTTCCCTACGTTCCTGCTGCGAGTGAAAGCCGGTCGGCTGGCGCGTAAACTCGGTCGGCTCAGACGGTCGCGTCAATCGACACCTGTTCAAATTCCGCCCCCGGTTCCGCCTAGGATCCACCCAATGTCGATTCCGGCGGCTTAAGAAGCGTCCGCGCCGCGAGGCGTCAAGAATGCCAACAACGCGGCCACAAAAAACAACGCCGGCACATCTCCGAACAAGTGGCCATGCTCCGAAGGCATGCTCAAAGCCTGGACGGTCATGATCCCAGCGTGCACCACGCTCGAAAAGACCGTGAACCAAATCAGACTAAGATGGCGCAAAGGGTTGCGGGAAGCGATCAGCAGGAACACGCCAAGTGTCGCATAGACTCCCAGGATCATCTGCTCGTATTGGGCTTGGTTCGGACTCCATCGCCAGCCGGACGGCCAAAGAGCCATCATAAGTGGATAAACACCAAAAATAAAAATCAAGCCGACCAGAATGAGCGCAAACCGAAGATATCGCAAACGAGTTGCGGTCGTCATGAAGTGCCTCCTTGAATTTTCTTGCTCGCGGGAATACCGACTTGGCAGCGAATACTAGATGGTCAGTTTCGGCTTGTCAATGCCAGGCATGTGGATCACTGCAGAGTGCGGCGCGACACGCTCAGAACCATGCTCTTTAAGTATTCCCGGTCCCCGCTTCCCAGCAGGCCAGCAAGATTTGGACTCGCCATGTCAGATTCAACACAAGGCCTGTACCAATCCTGAGAATCTATGCTCAGATAAGTTTATGGACAACATTAGCCAGATTGAGCACCGCCGGAGCCGGCGCGTGCGCATGAAGCAG
>CAYOOS010000648.1:0-2717 GCA_964405585.1 uncultured Acidobacteriaceae bacterium
AAACATACATAATAATAGATCCGATTAACTGACACCATATCAGACGATTCATAAACATAAAACACGGCGGAGTCTAAAAAAACCAGTTTGTAGTACGCCCAGCCCAGCGCATCCGCGGTTACGGGAGATTCGGGCATCCCCTGTTTGGCAACCTGCGCCAGGGCGACGGCACTATTTACGTTTCCCCCGTGCTCCAGATACAGAAAAGCCAACTCCGCCGCAACCATGGGAGCATCCGAATCGATTTCGTGGGCCTTCTCGCACAGTTCGGTCGCCCCGCGCCAGTTCCCCTCTTTCTCGTATTGCGTCACCAGGGTCATGTAATTCAGGAGATTGCGCGGAGAAGCTGCGATCGCGCTGCGTAGATCGGACTTGGCCTCTTCCGTCTGACCCTTGGCCAGCGCGATATTGGCGAGCAGGGTATACGCATCCGGGGTCTTGGGATCCAATCGTAGAGCGGTCCGGACGCTCTCCTCGGATCGCTGCAGGTTGTTGATGCTGAAATAAGCCAGCCCCAGCAGGAATTGCAAGCTGGCGGTCTGTGGATGCTGTTGAATGAGGGCCGCCAGCCTCGCAACGGCATCGCGAGAGCGCCCCTCCCTCGAATAAACGTTCACCATTAGCGACAGACTGGCTGGCGACACCGGGTCCTGCTTTAGAAGCTCCTCAATCACAACCTCGGCCTCATGCAGATCGCCCTTGGCGATCAGGGTTCTCGCCTTGGCGAGATTTGCCGACGGTAGGCGAGAGTCCACTTTCCGCGCGTTATCGGCCTGCCGGGAAGCGTCCGCGTAGTCGCCGGTTGTGACATCTAAATTGGCTAGGGCCCCAGCTGCGGAAGCCATACGCGGTTGTAGTTCCAAGGCCCGGTTGAACGATGCTTTCGCCCTATCGGGAAATCGCGCCGACTCCTGTGCAATGCCGAGAAGATAATAGGCATTTGCTGAGGTGGGCGCGGCTTTGACGGCTTTCTGCAAGGTCGCCATTGCCTTTTCAGAGGCGCCGGCCGCCAGGAGGATGCGGCCTTGCGTCAGGAGCCCTTCAGGATCGTCCGGGTTGGCGCGTAGGATTTCCTCGGCCAGAGGCGCGGCTTCCGCCGTGCGGTTGAGATCGAGCAGAGATTCGGCCAGGTGGTTCTTTACCGAAAAATCTCCCGGTTTGGCTTTCGCCAGGGATTGAAACTCTTCCACTGCCTTCTGTTTTTGACCGGTCGATACGTAGAACCTCCCTAGCGCTTGGTACACCTCAGGGTTTTCGGGAGCAATCCGCTTCAAGCTCGCATAGGTAGCTTCCGCTTCAGTCATCCTCCCCAATACTATATAGATCCGCGCGAGGAAAATGCGGGGAGTGATGGCCCGCGCGTCCAGATCGCATGCGGCACGCATTTCGTCTTCCGCTTCGGCTAGTTTGCCCACGGAGAAGAGATATTGGCCGAGTTCCTCGCGAGCCGCAGGCGACTTGGGATTGCGTTTGAGCGCCTTTCGGTAGGCGCCCTCGGCGTCGGCAAACTGTCCCATGGCGCGATACGCCGCTCCCAGGGCGGCGTAGCTCTGGATTCTGTCGGGATCGAGTTCAATGGCTTTCTGAAACTCCTGGATGGCCTTCGGAAAATCGTGGTTGAGCGTATGTTGTTCACCCAGAAGGGAATGCGCGCGAGCATTGGCGGGGTCCGCCGCCAGCACCTTCTGCAGCAGGGCTTGCGCTTGCGTCAGTTGGAGCTGATCGAGAAGCAGCGTAGCCAGGTCCAAATGCGCCGAAGCGTTGGATGGATCGAGAGTCACCGCATCGTTCAATTCGTGGAAGGCCGGATCTGGTTTTTTCAGCGCCAGGTAGGCTTTGGCGAGCTGATAGTGGGCCGTCGCGAACCGGGGATCGATTTCTACCGCATTGCGGTATTCGATGACCGCTTCCTGGTACTTGGCGGATTTGTAGAACTTATCGCCATCGGCGAGATATTTGAGTTTCCGTGTGTTCGGATCCGACGAACAGCCTGCCAGCCAGGCCGCTCCGGCCAGGATCAGGCTTGCCTTTTGAACTAGGGATTTCATCTATTGCGTCCCTCAAGGGATAGCATGTGACGGGCCGTACCCCATCAAATCGTTCCAACAGAATCGGTTATCTCGCGGCTCAGTTTCCGGGGGACATGCCGGCGGCGAATGGGGAGGGCCGCTGGCCCCAGAAAATGGGATATAATTCCGGTCCATTACCTCGTGTTCTCAATAATACTACCACCTTTTCAGACACTTACAAGTGGCAGCCGAATTGCTTTGCCGCTGCCGCCCTACGGTGGATATGGGTCGATAAAAATCACGAAATAGGAGCGTTTAATGCGGAAGACATGTTGTGCAGTTTTGCTTACGCTGGCTTGCTTCGCGCCCTTCGGACGCGCTGAGGACAGCGTTCTCAAGGCAGTGACAACCTTCAAAACCGGGAGGCCCTTGAAGATTGTGATGCCTGAGCCGTCGAGTCCGGCCCTCTTGACGGTGGATTTGCTTTCAGCAGGGGCTCTTGTCTTGCTGTTACGCCGGAAAACCGGCTTGGTTCGCTAAAGTTCGGGTTCGTTCCCCAGGTATACCGATTTCAAGGACCCGACGACCCTTCCAACATAGTGGGTCAGCAAAAACTGGCCCACTACCTTTCCTCTAGGCCTTCAACGCCTCGTTTTGAAGAATTCTGTGCTCATCTGCACTAAAATGCCCCCCACCAGGAGTCTCCGG
>CAYOOS010000649.1:0-2709 GCA_964405585.1 uncultured Acidobacteriaceae bacterium
GGAGATAAAACTCGCGGTTCTGCTGAATAAACAGCACCTTCCAGTGCGGGAATTGCTCTTCCTCGCTGCGGGCATAGGAAGGAAGGCCCTCCATGCGAGCATCGGGCAAGAACAATTTGAGCGGAATGCCGTGACTGCCGCGGTATTTAGTCAGTCTTCGCGCGCCCATCGCATAGGGTGTTTCCTCCTCGAATGGATAGGTGGCACCGAACTCCATCGACCAGATCGGGAACGAAGGCAGTTCCTCATTCTTAGGAAACGCCTTGACGAACGCCTGCCAGACTTGAAGGCACTTCTTGACCTGGGGCGAGATGATTTTTGCGTCTTTGGGGTATTGATCGAGTACGGCGCTGATGGAAAGATGAGCTTCGCTTCGCTTCACCGGCCACAGAAAATCGCTAAGCCCGGAGCGGCTCCCGACAATGAACACGCGCTCGCGAATCTGCGGAATCCCGTACTGGTGAGGTGAAAGATGCTTGGTCCTAATATCGTAGCCGGCCTTCTCAAGCTCTCGCGTCAGTTGCGCCCAGGTCTGACCTTTGCTGTGGCGCTCTAGATTCGGAACATTTTCTAGGATGATGTACTCGGGCTTGTGATGCTTCAGCACGCGAAGCACGTGCTCAAACAGGTCCCCCCATTTCGGGCAATCAAATCCCTGCTGGTCGCCCGCTTTGGAAAACGGCTGACACGGCGAGCCCGCACAGAGGATGTCATGTTTTGGAATGCAGGTAACTGGCACCGCACGAATGTCCCCGTGCGGGCGCATGCCGAAGTTCTTCTCGTAGAGCCGCTGCAGATTCGGGTCCAACTCGCTCGCGAACACGCATTCGTGGCCCAGGCGCTCCAGCCCGACGTGAAAGCCTCCAAGCCCGGCGAAAAGATCAATGAATCGCATCGCGCCTCCGCCTCGCTTGGCGAACAAGCGCCTCGATGGTCTGAGCCGAGCGCTCGGGATCTTCGTGAATATCCGTCTCCCAAAACCGAACGACCGTCCAGCCCTCTCTTTTGAGCAATCGGTTGTTTCGGCGGTCACGATTACGGTTTGCGTTGATCTTTGGAACCCAGTAGGGCGCGTTGGCGCCCACGCGAAGCTTCTTTGAAAGAAGCTCCCAGTTCCTTCCATGCCAGAAATCTCCGTCGCAGAATACTGCGACTCGTGCAGCGGGAAACACGATATCTGGCTTTCCGGGAAGCGATCCAAGGTTCTTTCGGTAGCGGAGTCCTCGTCGCCAAAGAAGTGATCGCAGGATGTGCTCGTGCGCCGTGTCTGAACTTCGATTCATCTTCTTGGCATGCGAACTCGCAGGCGAGGCGGCAGATAGCCCCACAAAAGATGGCGTCGCTCTGGTGCCGATGTTCATGTCGCTCCAGCAAATGCCGCAAAACAATAAGCATACGTCTTGTTTTGCTGCTTTTGCAAATTATTGTAAACAGGGAAATTACCTTCTTGCTAATCAAGCACCGAACCGCGATAAATCAGGTCCCGCGGTGAGCATCCGCGCATTTGAGGCGCAGCAGGCGCTCCCGTCTTCGCGGCTCCCCCTCGCATTATTATAACTAGGATTCTAGCATTGTAGGAAAGTATAGTCTCGCCTAGCGTTCTTGCAATCGCGCTTTCCCTGCCCTTTGCGAAAAACACTCTATTCCCTTAAGCGATCAGCCAAAGCCGATACCGTGGCGAGCGCCGTCTTAAAATCTGGGGCTTCGCCGTACACCATGTCCCGCAGAAACGCTGCATAGTAGCTGGCAAAGCGATCATCGGTCGCGAGACCGCCGACCGCCCGCAAGGTTTCAGCAATCGGATTTTCGCGGTATGCGGGAAACTGATGACCGTAAGCCTCTACGTCGGCGCGCATGATCTCCCTGGCCAACGCCATAACCTCGGCCGGATCGTAATGCGATCGGATTACGTGCAGGTCGTAGACATGGCGCACAAGGGTTTTGTCGCGCGGGCCACCAGCGTCGGCAAGTTCGGCGCCCGCGCGCCTGGTCAGCGCTACAAACTTCTCCGCAACCGTCTCGACGAGTGCGACACAAGGAATCGACGGCACTTCTGGCGGCTGCTTAAAAGCCTCCGCCCAAAAGGAAATCACGCTTTGTTCGACGGATGGTAGGCGCAGCGGCCAAACGGCTGTCTCGATTTGAATTTCCGGCCGCAAGGCTCCTTCCCCGGTCACCAGGGGTGTATAGGGCAAGCGATAGATCGTATACCGGCTGGCGTTGCCGGAATCGCGGTGAGCAGCATTCTCCGGATCAAACTGAAACCCGGCATGCAACAGGGCGCTGGTGACGTTGTCGCGCAGTTTACGCAGCTCCGCGCGGGAACGCGGTTGGTCCGATACGATCTTCAAGTCTATGTCCTCCGACATGCGCCGGGTAAGACGGTGGGCCCGGCTCAAAGCCGTGCCACCGCTGAACACCAGATGGAACGGTTTCACGTCGGTGGTGTTGATCGCCGCAAGCGCCCTGACGACATACCAGTCTTTCTCAACCAGCACTGGGCTTGGCAGATCGAAATGCTTTTGAACTTCGAGCAGATCCTGGAGGGACGGGTTATCGCGCAAGCACCAGCTCCTGCTTGCCGTCGCGGAGTCGGCGCGAGAATCTTCCCCTTACCCGTACAACCGGGTTGAGCGGGATCTGTGTGGAACGTCCTTCGTTGTAGTCGCGCTCGGCTTCGGACGGCTCCCATGTCACGCCAAGCTTGGT
>CAYOOS010000650.1:0-2704 GCA_964405585.1 uncultured Acidobacteriaceae bacterium
ACGAAGCCCACCATCGCGGGCAAGTGTGTATGCTTGCGCATCAGCTCGGATTTCCATTGCCGAACAAGGTGACGAGCGGGATGTGGAATTGGGAGAAGCTTTGGAAAGAGTGCGGGGCACCGGGCGGGATCGGTTGCGATTTGTAGGACGGAGGAGGGCCGGTAACACGGAGTTCACAGAAAAGAGAGAACCAAGCGAAAATGGAAAGTGGAAATTGGCAGAACGGAGGTTGCGGCAAGACCTTATGATGGTGCCGCGATCCCTCCACTGCGTGCCGCATAGAACGCGGCACTCCGGTCGGGATAACAAAGCAAGAAAGAAGAACCCCAGGACCCAGGTAAAAAAACGAAGCTGGGGCACCCCGAAAGCTGGCTTGGTTACTAGGAGGCAATGGGGAACTCGCGTTGGCGAAAGGGTCGTGTAAACTAAGATTAGTTTGGAAGGAACGAAGTGCGCGAGTAGACCTTCCCTTCGCTCAACCTACAGGCAAAAACATGACGAGTGCGCAGAGAGAACTTCTCAAGGAATTTGAGGCTTTTGCAGTGACCGCTCCCACGGTGAATGCCCTGATGGAGCGAATGGCGCAGCGTTTGCACGAGAAGATGACGCGCTACAACTGGGCGGGATTTTATCTGGTGGATCCCACGGACGCCGGGTACTTGATTGTGGGGCCGTTCGTGGGCAGCTTTACGCCCAACGTGCGAATACCGTTGAATACGGGGCTGTGCGGAGCGGCGGCGACGACCGGTAAGGTTGTTGTTGTGGAGGATGTCACAAAGGATCCGCGGTACCTGGCGGGATCGACGATGGTGAAGTCGGAAATCGTGGTGCCGATTTACGTGAACAAGAAGCTGGCGGCGGAGATGGATATCGAAAGCTACTTTGCGGGGACGTTCACGAAGATGGAGCAGGAATTTGTGGAAGGGTGCGCCGGCGTGGTGGGAAAGTACATGGGGAAGGGGTAAGACACCAAGAAAAACTCTAACGCAGAGACGCAGAGAACACAGAGGTTCACAGAGGCGGAGAACCCAAGACCCAGGCACACACTCCATGCCTGGGGCAACCGGCAGACGAGGGCAAAAATTATCCAAGACCCAGGTAAAAAATCGAACTTGGGGCACCCAATAGGTAGGGCGGGGGGCGGCCTGGTAGATAAAAGCAAATAGAATGAATGAAGAAATTGCATTGGACTTGGATGTGGCAGGTCTTTAGAGTCGAGGTCCCATAACAACTCGGAACAGGTAGCCGCGAACCCCTGAGCAGGAGCCTGGACGGCGGCACGGGAAGTTACGGGCCAGACGGCGGAGTACAGAAAGACCGATGACCACATCTGCCCTCCCATCGCGAATCGGCTTGCCTCCTTCCTTAGTAAATTACCGCTTCGACGCAGCGTACGACGAAATGTTCAGCGCGCCCGCGGAGCCTCGTGAACATTACCAATCACTCCATCGGACGCTTTTGGGGCTGCCTCCCGAGGAGTTGCGGAAGAGCCAGCAAGCGGCCGACCTCACGTTTCTGCACGAAGGAATTACGTTCACCGTGTACGGGAGTAAAGAGGGCACGGAGCGGATCTTTCCGAACGACCTGATACCCCGGATTATTCCCGCCGTGGAATGGACGAAAATCGAAAAAGGGCTGACGCAGCGACTGACGGCACTGAACCTGTTTCTGCGCGACATTTACCACGAAGGACGAATCCTGCGCGAAGGGATTGTGCCGCGAGAGCTGATCTACAGCTGCCGGCATTTCCGGCGCGAGATGCGCGGGCTGAACGTACCGCGGGATATTTACGTCAGCGTCTGCGGAACGGACCTCGTGCGAACGCCGGACGGAAACTTCGCGGTGCTGGAAGACAACCTGCGCGTGCCCAGCGGCGTTTCGTACATGCTGGCAAACCGCAAGGTGTTGAAGCGCGTATTTCCGAAGATGTTCCGCGATTACGGCGTTTGGCCGATTGACCATTACCCGCAGGCATTGCTGGCGACGATGCGCAGCCTGACGCCGGAGAATTGCGCTCATGCACAAGATCCGGTGACAGTGTTGCTGACGCCGGGCGTCTCCAACTCGGCTTACTTCGAGCACACATTTTTGGCGCAACAGATGGGCATCGAGCTGGTGGAAGGGCGCGACCTGTTGGTGCACGACAACGTGGTGTACATGCGGACGACAGCGGGACCGAGGCGCGTGGACGTGATTTATCGCCGCGTGGATGACGATTTCCTGGATCCGCTGTGCTTCCGGCCGGACTCGATTCTGGGCGTGCCGGGATTGTTTAACGCGTACCGCACAGGGAACGTGAGCCTTGCGAATGCGATCGGGACGGGCGTGGCGGACGACAAAGCTGTGTACGCGTACGTGCCGGAGATTATCCGGTTTTACTTGAAGGAGGATGCGATTCTGCCGAACGTTCCGACGTATTTGCTGACGGACGACGCGCAACGGCAGCACGTGCTGGAGCATTTGGAGGAGTTGGTGGTGAAAGCGGTGGGAGAATCGGGCGGCTACGGGATGCTCATTGGGCCGCACAGCACGAAGCAGCAGCGAGAGGAGTTTCGTGCGCGGATCTTGGCGGAGCCCCGGAATTATATTGCGCAACCGACGCTGGCGCTTTCCTGCGCACCGTGTTTGATTGATGGCGAAGTGGAATCGCGGCACATTGATTTGCGGCCGTACATCTTGATGGGAGAGAAAGTGACACTGGTGC
>CAYOOS010000651.1:0-2704 GCA_964405585.1 uncultured Acidobacteriaceae bacterium
GTCCCCGCCGACGTGAACCGTTTGCGGGGAAGAATCGCCCTGCGGAGCGGCATGAACGGTCAACGAACCAGCCGCGAGGATTGCGAAAACGACTAGGGATGGCCACCTCATCGTCGATAAGAACCTCTCGCCGGTAAGATTTCAGCTGGTCGATTCGAGCCGAGATTATAGGGAATTGGGCCCTCCATTCGCAAATTATGTACGACCCATGCAAAATGGAAGCCCGGATGCATGATCGCACTGCCAGGTAGAATAAGGTATGCAGTTCAGGCGGATCGCCGCTCCGCATGGCAGGAGGGGCTCAAACGTTGGCACCACGTCAGCGAATCGGCTGCCCTTGTACAAGACCACCCACTCTAAATTCCAAATGTGAATGCCATGTTAACGAGACATCTGGGCGAAAAGAGGGAGCTTTCACCTAATGCAACCCATCGCTTTATAGCGTGCGCAGAACCGCGCGCTGTACTGGACGCAAAATCCAGGCGGGGTGGTCCGGCGCCGGCCGCCAACTCCGTTCCATGAGACGGCCGGTCACAGAGCAAATACTATATTGGGGCGCTACCGGCCAGGCGGGGTGTAGGTAAAGCTTGCTTCCGCCGCTTTATCGAGTTCCTCAGCAGTCAGCAGAACGGTCGTCGTCAGCATGGCGGCGCCACTGGCGTTAACCGCCAAACAGATCGCAGCCACGCTGGAAGTGTCAGGAACATCCGCAATCATGTAAGCGTCGCTTTCGCCGAAAGCGAAGTAGAACGCTTCGAGTCTTCCTCCCGCGGCTTTCAGTATGTCCTCGGTCCTCTTGCGGCGTTTGGAGCCACCGTCTTTCAACAATCCTCTGGCGCCCTCAGCCGTGTAAGAGACTTGCCACAGATATTTAGCCATACGAATCCTCCTCCGGTGCGTTTGAGATGGGGGCCGGCTGCGCCACAGAACGGTGAATCGGAATCGCAAGCATCCCGCGCTCGTCCCGGACAGTCCGTTGGACCGGACCGCCGATCGTGACTTTCATCTCGCGTATCCTACGCTTCTCCAGTCTGCCGATACAACGAATTTGGTCGCGCCGGATTATCGAGATGCGACGCTATCTTTCCGCAAACTGCGGGTGTCGGGGGTAGAGATAGAGGAATGACTCGCGAGCGAGGGCAGCCGAAACAACCGAAATTTTGGAAATTGGTGGAGCCGATGGGATTCGAACCCACGGCCTCCTCGATGCCATCGAGGCGCGCTCCCAACTGCGCCACGGCCCCACCGCGAGCAATTATTGATTCTCGTTTTTATACCATCTGCGGCACGCGCGGTCAAACGAAGCCGCTTCACGGGTGACGTCAAGCTGCCTGTGTAAATAGTTTGAGGGTGTGGGTTTCCCAGTCCTGATTGAAGCGGCTGAAAATCGCATAGATGATTCGATCCACGCTTTCGACATTGCAGAACACGACCATCGGTCGCGTTCTCCGTCGCACCTCGACAAAGCATCGCTCGATAGCATTGGTGGTGCGCAGTTTGCGCCACAGGTGCCGTGGGAACTCAAAGAACGTTAGCAGTGCTGGCAGATCCTGTTCCAAGCGCCTCAGCAAGGGGGAATACTTGGCTCGCCAGCGAAATCGAAATCGCTCAAACGCTTTGCGGGCGGCGGCTTGGCTGGCGGCTTGATAGATGCGTTGCGCGTCCCGCTTGACCGCGTCGTGGTCGGCTCGCCGCACGGCCTCACACAGATTTCGCATCTTGTGCGCCCAGCAGCGCTGATGCCGCGTTCGCGGATAGACGGCGTGGATCGCCGCGGCCAGGCCTGGACAACCGTCGGTGCTTACCAACTGCAATCGCTAGCCCCGCAATCTCCGGCGATACAGATCGTTCAGCAATCCTTCGCAGGCGGCTTGGCTTTCGCTCTTGGCCCGCACAAAGGCCAGCAGTTCACGCCGACCGTCTAGGAGCACTCCGTAGGCCACCAATAGCAGCACTCTTTGCGGGCTGAACGCTCGTCGCACTTTCAGCCACACACCGTCCAGCATCAGATAACACCAATCATCGCCCACCGGTGCCTGATGGAATTTCCTCACTTGTTCATCCAAAACCCGCGTCAGTCGCGACACCGTCTGCGCACTCACCGATTCGTTGGTCAAAAGCGACACCACCCGGCCCACCCCGCGCGTCGAGATTCCTCGCAAAAATGCTTGCCGAATCATCTCACTCACCTCCGGGCTGCGCCGCTCCAGCGCCCGCATCCCGCGTGGCAGAAAGGAGCGCAACCGCGTCCGCGAAACGCGAAAGCGAATCCGTCCCAGCGGGGTGACATACTCGCGTTCGTAAAACTCGTTCCGATAATCGATGCGTCCGCCTTCTCCCGCAGCTCGTTCATGCCACTTCAGCCCCAGATGTTCGGCCATCTGCTGTTCCGAATCCGCTTCCAGCAGCTTCTGCAGTGTTTCCCGCGTCCGTCCTTGAAAATCGCCCCGTTCGCGGCGAGGCGGATCGCGGCGCGCAGGTGAGACAAAAAGGCCAATCGGGAGATTGGCGTTCCCGGGGGGCGAGGCTGTGGCTGCGGCAGGCAGGAAATTCGCGTTGGGCGGCGGGTTGGAATTGATTTAGACTGCCGAGGCTTACCTACCGGAGGAATTTTTTATGGCTACTACAGCGCCGCATGCGGTTACTCCTGAACGGTTCTTTAATGCTGTTAATGCTTACCAGCAGACGGCGGCGGTGAAGACTG
>CAYOOS010000652.1:0-2702 GCA_964405585.1 uncultured Acidobacteriaceae bacterium
GAAAATTGAATGAGGATACGTCACGGTTCGTGACATGGGGGCGAGGATACCAGGAACCGCGCAAGAGATTTTCGCCGAGGGTACCAAAGACAAAAAGCGGGAAGCCTGGCTGAATGATGCGTTCCTCGATTTTGATCTTTTCGTAGGAAACCAGGCCGCGTTTTACGAGGAAACTGCGAGCATTTTCGTGAATCAGGTCGTCGCTGCTGCGGAACGAGGAGCCGATTTCATCGAAGAAACTCCGGTGGACGTCCATATCCGCGCGCTGCGAATCAATCAGCACGCGTCCGGTGCTGTCTTCGAGGAAGAAAGGGACATATTGGCTTTCGTCGAGGACCTGCTTCCACTCGTTGTTCTTCCCTGACTGCTGCAGTTGCCAAGCGCGCACGCGATAGTAATAGCAGGGATCGGTGGTTACCGGAGCGGTAAGAGTTTTGGGCCCAAGAGCGGCGCCGGTGACCTCGACCAAACCGATAGAGGCGCTGTGAATCCTGGAAAGAGGAGTGTCGAGGATGAGCCGTTTGTAACGCAACATGCGAAAGCCGATGAAGAAAAGACGCGTGCCGGCCACGCCGCCCAGTAGACAAATGAGGGTCATCCAGAAGCGGTCGGAACTGGATGAGTGAAAAAGAATGGCGGCGACCATGAGATTTCCTTCCACACACTTACCAGTAGAGCTTGTTTTGAGTTTACACGGAGCTGAAATGCGGCTTGCGTCATGTTGGATAGCCCTTATCCAAACGGGAACCTGGCCGGAGGTTTAGGCGGGGCGTCAGGAAGCGCCAAGGCGGCGCAATTCATCGAAAAATTTGGGATAGGAGACGGCGGCGCAATCGGCGTCCTTTATCACGGTTTGGCCCTCGGCGGCGAGACCCGCTACGGCGAAGGCCATGGCGATGCGATGGTCGCCGTGCGGTTCGATTTCGGCGCCGTGGACTTTGCCGGAGTGGCGGCCTTCGACGCGCAAGCCATCGGGAAGTTCCTCTACTATTGCGCCCATTTCGCGGAGATTTTCGGCTAGGGCGGCGATGCGGTCGCTTTCCTTGACGCGCAACTCGGCGGCGTCGCGAATCTCGATGCCCTCTTCGGTAAAAGGACCGAGAGCGGCAAGCATGGGCAATTCGTCGATCAGCTGGGGCACGAGTTCACCGGAAACGCGACCACCTTTGAGAGCTGCGCCTTTGACAATCAAGTCGCCGACGAGTTCGCCCTGCGCGCTTTGCAAATTCAGAACGGTCAGCGACGCGCCCATGGATTGAAAGAAATCGAGAATAGCGGAACGCGTGGGATTCAGGCCGACGTTGGCGATGAAGAGATTGGATTCGGGGAGCAGGGACGCGGCGGCAATGAAAAAAACGGCGGAAGAAAGATCGCCGGGAACATCGAGGGACTTGGCTTGCAAAGCGACTTTGCCGGGGCCGTCGGCGAGGCCTTGGATCGCGATGGTGCGGCCGCGTTTGGCGACGTGCGCGCCGAAGAGCTCGAGGGCGAGTTCGGTGTGATCGCGGGTGGCGGCGGGTTCGGTGACTTGAGTTTCGCCCTTGGCGAAGAGGCCGGCGAGCAGGACGGCGGATTTTACCTGGGCGCTGGCCATGGGCATTTCGTAGTGAATGGCCTGGAGATGGCCGCCGCGAATTTCGAGCGGGGGGAAATTGCCTTCGCGGGCTTGAATTTCGGCGCCCATTTGCAGAAGAGGAGTGACGACGCGCTTCATGGGGCGTTTTTGGAGGGAGGCATCGCCGGTAATTCGGGTGGTGAAGTCCTGGCCGGAGAGGATTCCGGAGAGGAGGCGGATCGTAGTGCCGGAATTTTCGGCATCGAGGGTACGCCAACTGCTTTTCAAACCGCGCAGGCCGCGGCCGGTGATTTTGACGGTGGCGCCGTCGACCTTTACATCCGCGCCGAGGGATTTCATGCAGCCGAGAGTGCTGTGGCAATCGCGGGCGGCGGCGAAGTGGCGGAGTTCGCTGGTGCCGTCGGCGAGAGCGGCGAGCATAGCGTAGCGGTGGGAGATGGATTTGTCGCCGGGAAGTTCGAGTGTACCGGTAAGGGCGCGCGTGGGATGGATGGTGACGTTTTTCACGATGATGGGTCCTGGAGAAAGTTTAGCACGAGGGGATTTTGGGTTGCGGGGGCGGAGAAGGCCCCAGGGAAAAAGCGGAAAGAACTTAACGCAGAGGCGCAGAGTTCGCAGAGGAAGAAAGAGTTGGGGGGAATTGCCTGTACCGGAGGACAGTTTTATTGGGGAACGCGATAGGAAATGGGAAGAAACATTTCGTCGCGTGCGTCCGTATTATTAAAGAGAACAAAATGCGCATCGCGCTGGAATTTGGAGAAGCTATGTTTAGCCGTCGTACGTTGCTGCAGTTGGTTACAAAACTCGCCATTGGTGTTGGTGCGCTGTTTTTGGTCGGCGTATTGCTGGCCGCGATTCCGAATCACCATGCACCCGTAGTGGTGAGCGTTTCGCCCGAGACCGCCCAGGAAGCGCAGGGGACAGATCATGCGTCCATGCCGGGCATGGACATGGACGACGCAAAATCAAGCGAGAAGGATGCCATGCAGGACATGGCGCACATGGGCCATGGCGGCGCCGCGCATATGTACATGACGGCGCCGCGGCCAAAAACCGCTGCGGACCAGGAGAAGGCTGACAAAGTTGTAAAGGAGCTTCGAGCAGGAATCGAAAAGTACAAGGATTA
>CAYOOS010000653.1:0-2699 GCA_964405585.1 uncultured Acidobacteriaceae bacterium
CAGTTCCGAACGATATTGATCGGGCTGCGTTGCGTAGAGCGTATCGTCGGCCCGCGGCCACATCAGTTCCCAGAGGTATTTCTCGCGCACGGTATAGACGACATTTTGCGTGGCGCCGGCGAATTGCGCTGTTTCTGGCGGTAATCGGTCCGGGGATCATCACCTCCAACGTGGATAATGATGCGGGCGGAATCGCGGTGTACACACAAGCCGGGAGTTCGCTCGGGTACACGCTGCTCTGGTCCCTGATTCCCATGACGATTGCGCTGTATGTGACAGAAGAGATGTGCGCGCGGATGGGCGTGATCACGGGCAAAGGACTTTCCGATTTGATCCGCGAAGAGTTTGGATTCCGCTCCACGTTTTTCGTGATGGTGACTGGTTTCCTGGTGGATCTGGGAAACGTGGTGGCGGAATTTGCGGGTGTCGCGGCATCCATGCAACTGTTCGGCATCAGCAAATACATTGCGGTGCCGATTGCGGCCTTGCTGGTATGGATTCTGGTGCTGAAAGGGACGTACCGGCAGGTGGAGGTTATATTCCTGGTTTTGTGCGTGTTCTACACCTCGTACTTGTTTTCCGCGCTGCTGGCGAAGCCGGATTGGATGCTCGCGCTTCGCATGACCGCGATTCCCAGCATCCATATTGACGTGAGCTACCTGGTGATACTGACGGCGCTGGTGGGGACGACGATTGCGCCGTGGCAGTTCTTTTACTTGCAGGCGAGTTTCGTGGAGAAGAAAGTGGGACCACGGCAATACACGCAAGCGAAATGGGATGTGGCGTTGGGAAGCATCAGTTGCATGGTGATCGTGTTCTTCATCATCGTGTGCACGGCCGCGACGTTGAACCGGACCGGGTTGACGAATATTACGGATGCAGCGGAAGCAGCGAAGGCCCTGGTGCCCCTGGCGGGGAAGTGGGCCGGCTACCTGTTCGCGATTGGGCTGCTGAATGCTTCGATCTTTTCGGCGACGATTCTGCCGCTTTCCACGGCGCATGTGATTTGCGAAGGGATGGGTTTCGAAGCTGGGCTGGATCACAAATTCAAGGAAGCGCCTGCATTTTACTGGCTCTACACGATTCTGATCGTGGTGGGCGCGGGGATTGTGCTGATCCCGAACGTGCCGCTGTGGAAGATTTTCATTTTTTCGCAGGTGGGCAATGGAGTTTGGCTCCCGATCGTGGTGATTTTTATCTTGCTGCTGGTGAACCGCAAAGACCTGATGGGGGAGCACACAAACACATTTGCGTTCAACGTGGTGGCCTGGGTGACGGCGGTGGCCATGATTATTTTGACCGTAGTGCTGATGTGGCAGGGTGTGGCGCAGTGGGTGCATGGGGGTTCGGGCTGAACGACATCGAGGCTGAGGGTGTCGCGTAACCGGGGTGGTACAGCCGATTGCGCGGTTCACGGGGGGTATGCTAACTTTGCGGCGTAAAGAAGATTCGGCGGAACGACGGTGGCACCTACCCGATCACATCTTGAAACGCTGACCCCCGAGGCTTTGGGCCTGGTCACGCCCGAAGAGGCGGGGCTCCTGAAGAAGCTGGACCTGGCGCGATTGCCGCGGCACATTGCCGTGATTATGGACGGAAACGGGCGCTGGGCTCAGAAGCGGCACTTGCCTCGTGTGGCGGGCCATCGCGCGGGAACACAATCGGCACGAACAACCATTGAGACGTGTGCGCGGCTGAAGGTGGAAGCCCTGACCCTGTATGCGTTCTCGGTGGAGAATTGGCGGCGACCGAAGGCGGAAATCGAGTTTTTGATGCAGCTCCTGCGCGAATATTTGCGTAAAGAGATGCCGCTGCTCCAGAAGAACAATATTCGCATGCGATTTCTGGGAAGGCCGGAGGAATTGCCGGCCGGAGTGCAGAAAGATACGCGAGAGGCTACGGAAGAGACCTCCGGTAATACGGGGATGGTGCTTTCGATTGCGCTGAATTATGGGGGCCGGGCGGAGATTGTGGACGCGATGAACGCAATCCTGGCGGAGCGGAACGGTAACGCGGGAGCGGAGGCGGTGACGGAGGAATCGCTGGCGCGGCATTTGTACACGGCGGACTTGCCGGACCCGGATTTACTGATACGCACGAGTGGCGAGATGCGCGTAAGCAATTTTCTGTTGTGGCAGATTGCGTATGCGGAGATTCTGGTAACAGAGACGTTGTGGCCGGATTTTAACCGGGCGCGCTTGCTGGAAGCGCTACTGGATTTTCAGAAGAGAGAGCGGCGCTACGGCGGGATTGATTCGGAGCGCGGAGCTGCGGCGCGGGCGGCACGGTAGGGCGGAAGATTCCATTGGATAATTTGGGATGCGAAGAAATGAGTTGGGGTGTGCGTGGTCTCAGGACTGAAAGAATTCGGAAGTGGAAGAGCGGAAAAGTATAAGGGTGAAAGGGTGCGGTACACGGGTTGACTGTATAATTGGGGGACTCTTCCCGCGATGGTTCAGGTTGGTCAAAAGGATAAATCTTCGATGACGTGGAAACGGGTGGCAACCGCGGCGGTGTTGATGCCGGTGGTGATTGGGCTGGTGGTGTGGGGCTCAACGATGGTGGTGGCAGTTGCTGTTGCGGTGCTCACGGCGGTGGCGTTGTGGGAGTATTTCGGCTTGGGCGAGGCGATTGGGCACCGGGGGTATCGCATTTGGACGGTGCTTTGCGCAGTGTTGTTGGTGGGTCAGTCGATGCGA
>CAYOOS010000654.1:0-2696 GCA_964405585.1 uncultured Acidobacteriaceae bacterium
GCTCAACTGATGGTATGTTGCTATGGCTAGCGGATAGGGCTGGTCGGGAACTTTCTGCCTGCTTTTCTGGAATTACAAGGGTGAAGCTAGGGTCTATCCCCCGGCCCCGGCGCAACTGGATTAGGTAACTATCGTGCCCGGCCCTGCGTCTCTATAAATGAGCAGCTCTACTAAAGAAAGAAGCCTTATGCATAAAAAGCACGTCTGTATCTCGAGCTTATTGTTTTTGATCCTCGCAACGTCGATTTGGGCTCAGACCCCGGATGCGTCTCCTCTGGCTCAAGAACAAGGTGTACCCCCCGCCGGTGGCCGCGGCCAGGGCAGGGGCGGACCCATGGAAGGTCACGGTGTCGCGGGAAAGATCACCGCCATTTCCAAAGGTTCAATGGAACTGACCAAGCAGGACGGGACTTCCGTAACCGTAAAACTAACGGATGCAACCGAATTCCGCAAGGATCGCCAGCCTGCCAAAATTGCCGATTTCAAAGTCGGCGATCTTGTCTTTGTGCGTGGCGAGGAGAATGCCGACCACTCGTACACCGCTCAGATGATTGGGGCGCGCTCCAGTAACGGCCCCGGGGGCGGCGGCTTTGGAGGAGGAGGCGGTGGGTTCGGCGAAATGGGCAAAGACTATGTTGCCGGCGAGGTGAAATCGGTTGACCCGCCGAACGTGACTGTGTTGCGCACGGATAATGTCACGCAAACTCTCGAACTCAACGAAGATACTTCTCTTCGCAAGGGACGCGACAGCATCACCATGGCCGACATTCATCCCGGCGACCACGTGGTCATCCGCGGCGCCTCGCAAAATAATGTCTTCGTCCCCAAGAATGTAATGGTTCTTTCCGCTGAACAATGGGAACGCATGCAGCAGATGGTGAGCGGCAGAGGCGTACCTTCCGGTGGTGCGCCCGCCAATGCTCCGGCGAACAATCCACCGAAACAGTAGCTCGAAGAGGGAGTGCAAGTTGAAGGCAATTCCTCGCGGCATACCTATCTTTGCCTTGGTCGCGCTTCTCCTCGCCCTGCCCTTGCAGGCGCAAGAATCGGCCCCGGTCCCGTCCGCGCCGCCTTCGAGTTCCGTGAACCCAGCTCCACCCAGTACCGCTACCCCCACTTATGAAATCACCGGCATCGCGCGCACGGGCAAGACTCCCCTGCCCGGCGCGGCAGTTTCCGCCGCCAACACCCTTACCGGCAAAAAGTATGCTGCCGTGACCAACACCGACGGGAAGTTTTCATTCACTGGCATTGTTCGTGGCCGCTACGTTTTACGCATCGAATTCATGGGCTTTGCTCTTTTTACGCAGGAGTTCGTGCTCAATCCGCAGAATCCTGCTGCAAAAGTGGATGCTGAATTGTTGCTTGCATCTCGACAACAACAGCAATCCAATAGCTCTGCCGCGAGCTTCGCTGCCGCTGCCCGCGGTTTTCAGAACCTCGCCGTGGACAGCACACTCTCCTCACTGGGCGGAGACAATTCCGGCTTGGGTGCAACGGGCGCGTCTGGCGCCGCACAGAACAACAGCGATTTTTCAAGTCTGCCGATGAATGGGGCAGGCGTGGACGCCCCCACGGAATCCGTCAGCATCAGCGGCGCGCAAGGCCGCACTCAGGACTTCGGCGGAGGCAGTGAAGATGAGTTGCAGCAGCGCATCCAGGAATTCCGCGATCGCGTGCAAAGCGTTGGTGGCCCTTTCGGTGGCGGGCCTGGCTTCGGTGGTCCCGGCGGCCCGGGTGGCGGAGGCATCGCAATTGGCAGGATCGGCGGCCGCGGCTTCAACATCAACCAACCGCACGGCACGCTGTATTTTTCGGACGACTACTCTGCTCTCGATGCCACGCCCTACGCGCTGAACGGAACCCCCGCCATCAAGCCGCAATACAACCAGTCGCACTTTGGCGCGAATGTCGGTGGGCCATTGAAAATTCCCAAGATTTACGACGGAAGCAACAAATGGTTCTTCTTCGCCGGCTGGAACGGATCACGCGGAGATTCCCCTTACGATTCTTTCTCTCGCGTGCCAACTGCGGACGAGCGCAATGGCAATTTTTCCGGTGCCACCTACAACGACGGCACCCCGGTTCAACTATTCAATCCCGTTACCGGGCAGCAGTACCAATACAATGGAGTCCTCAACGCCCTTGATCCATCCTTGATTAGTTCAGCGGCCAAGTCTCTGCTCCAATACATTCCCGTGCCCAACATGCCCACCACCGCGGGCGGACAGAATTTCCAGTACCTTACTTCGGCCCAAAGCGATTCTGACGCCGTGACCTTCCGGTTGATCCACAATTTCGGGCCCCCTCCCAGTCCCACGGCACGCGGCGGCGGGGGCAGAGGTGGCGGACGGCGGCAACAAAACAACATCAATTTTGGTCTCAATTGGGCGCGCAGCTCGACAAACACCGTAAGTCAATTTCCGTCGCTTGCGGGAGCCACGGGCACGCAAGGCTTGAACGCCAGCGCCGGGTGGACCTACGGCAAGAACCGCTTCAATAATATTTTCCGCGTGGGATACAACCACAATCACGTTTCCACCACGAACCTCTATTCCAATGTCCTCGACGTCGCTGGCTCCGCGGGCGCGGGCATCAACGGGATTTCCAGTGCTCCATTCGATTGGGGCCTGCCGGGAATCAGCTTCACATCGTTTGGCGGTATCATCGACCCTACGCCCCGACGCGAACTAGAT
>CAYOOS010000655.1:0-2691 GCA_964405585.1 uncultured Acidobacteriaceae bacterium
TGGGCGATGATGGCGATATTGCGGATACCGGTATTGCTGCTTTTCATGGGAGGGGATACTGCCGTCGGGGGTACTACTCTTCGAGTCTAGCACGGGCCGCGGGGTTCGCTGTTCAGTCGACTTCGGTGCCGTGAGGAACCATGCCGGGTGTGAGAAATGTCTTGGGCACCTCGCCTTCGCCCGCCAGGGTGAACTTCGGAAAGGTCTTGTACCATTTCCCGGAGGGCACGTCGGGGTTGGAGTTCAGCCATTCTTGCAGGGTCTCGAAGTCGGCAACCCGAAATCCGTCCTTCACGAAAGCGGTCGACCAGATGCTTCATGAAGTAGGGAGGCGGTTTCCTAATTTTCGGCATTCTGGTACTGCCGGTGGAAGACGATCCTTTGAAGCTCTTCGGTCAAGCGACGGAGCTCGCTTTGGCTTTCGGCCTGCTTAATGCGTTTCAGACAGAGGTGGAGAGCCTTCTTGGACGTGTCAACGGCGGCCGGAGCGGGCTTGGCCTTATTGTCTTGAATGCTCGACCCTTTCCCCCATCGCGCCTGAACGGCTCTCCGCGCACTCTCACTGCGTTGTTCGGGAGTAAGCTTCGCGGCTCTGGCAGGGCCGCCCTTTTTGCCGCCCTTCCGGCCCAGAGCGACGGCCGCTGGGTCCTTCCTCTTTACGTTGACGGGCATATTCCGATTATACGTGAGCGGTCACGGAAGGTGGCTGTCCCGCGCCGATGCCGCGAAATCCGACCTGATCGTCGCCCGCCTGAAGGCCGGCATGTTCGTCATCGATCCTGGCGCGATCAGCATGAACGTGTATACTGACGGGCTGGAATACCCGCCAGCAATATCCTCCGCTGGCCGCGAACTTTTTTCGACGCGCGCGAGCCGATCCGGTGTACGGATCATCGTGGCGACAAGGACTTCCGCGGACGCCCCCTTCGACGAACCGCCTGCGCTGAGAGCGCTCACCGGCTTCATGGAAGCTCCCACCAGTTCACTCGACGGGAAGGAAATGTCCTTTCACAAAAACGTCGGAGAGAAGTTCCCTATTTATTGGGCGGAGCGTCGCTCCTCCTGAATCACTTCAATCGGAATCATCCGTGCATTCCTTCTTAAACAAGACTCGTCATTTTACGACAGGCCGGGCGTTCAGCAGGGCATTTACCCAATCGGTCAGATCGTCCTCGTCGTGTTTCGCGGAGCGCGCCTTCGATAAGGCCTTGTCGGCCTCGGACGGGAAGCCGTATTGCTCGCAAATGCGTGCGTACGCCAGCCAGGCAGCGGGATGGAGATGGAAGTAATCCTCTTCGCCGATTCCGCGCAGTAATGCCTCCGTGGCCTCCTCCGGTTTGTGCAGAGCAGCTTCCAGCATCGCGTCGGTGTACTGATAGTCCACCTGTTTGGACGCGTAATCCTTCACCTTGTGCAACGACGCGAGAGTTTCTTCGGTTGGATTGCCGGAAAGGATCGCGGTCCATGCCTCCATTTCCGCCTCCTCCACTTGGAAGATGCCATTCTTCCCGAGCTTCCTCGCCCACTCCGCGGCCCGGCCCCAGTTCCCTTGGCCCGCTTCCGCCAGCACCAATGCCTTGACGGCCGCTTCATTTTGGGGATTGCTGTCATATCGCTTCTTAGCTTCCGCCCCAAGCTCGGGCCATTTACGCAGGCCCTTGGCCGCCATTAGGTAATAGCGGAAACCTTCCTCGGAAAACAGGTTCGACGTCTGTAACTGCCGGGCGGCCGCCAGAAGCCCCTGCCAGTTCTTGGCCTTTAGCTGCGATTCGCAAATCGCTTTATCGATCAGCGCCCGGTCCATCGCGTTGGTTGCCTTGGGACGCGCCTGTGTAAGCTTTTGAATTACCTCCGGCTTGCCGGTGCTCGTCGCTATCAGAACTTGTGCTGCCAGCCGGAGCGCATCCGCGCCGCGCGACTCCGGGGTCACACCAGACCACAATGTCTTGATCACCGGCAGCCCCGTACCGTCGGCCCGCGCTTCCACATCGTGCGCCACCTTGTCGAGCCACCATTGGGCGCCGCTGAGGTCGTGCTTCGCCAGAAGGTCGAGCACCAGCTCACCGACCGTTTCCGAGCCGTCGGATCCAGCGCCAATCAGTCGATATTTCCCATCCTCCCGAACCACATACATCGGCGGCATTTTGGACGCCAGTTCGGTGCCGCCGATCCTGTAGCCATGGGCATCGTCGCCATCCTTGGTTAAATCCAAGAGGCTGACGATCACATCCGCCATCGATTCTTCCCCCAGGCCTGCCGCGGAGAACTGTTGTTGTAACGAGGCCAGGGCATTTTGAAGCCCGGCGAGGCCGCTTTCCATGTCCGAGAAATCGGTGCGGCGCGAAATGAACGGTTGCAGCGCTTCCCGTGTGATATTGTTGCGAAAGATTTCCAAGAGGAGGCGCTGTATGGGGCGGCGCGGGTCATCCTCCGGGAGAAGTGCGTCTTCCCATCGCTTAATCTTGCCCATCAGTTCTGCGCGCTCTCGAACGCCGGGAATACTCACCAATCGCGCCGCCGCATTGAAGATTGCCGCGGCGCTGCTGTATTGCCGCATTGGCGTGAGCGACGCGGCTACGGCAGCCAGAAATTGAGCCCGTTGCGCCGGATCGGGGTAGCTCGATTGCGCGTTCACGATCGCCCTCGCAGGACCGTCCTGAATCGCGCTGATCATCGCCAGGAGCGTGGCAC
>CAYOOS010000656.1:0-2678 GCA_964405585.1 uncultured Acidobacteriaceae bacterium
GGGTTGTCTATCGCAACTCCGGGAGCGGCTATAGCTGCGTGGGGACTTCATTCGGCGGCGGATTTGAAGACATGGGATTCAATTTCCCGTGCCCCGTGTTCGTTCCATCGACGCCTCCGTCGACCACAACTGCGGACGCGCTAAACACGACAATTGCCGCGGGAGGCGGGTCAACGATGCTCACCTTAGCGACGGCTGCCACGACCGCTGTCACCACGGTGAACGTCTACCATGACGAGTCCAGCTTCTTCACGGCATGCGTGAACGCGGTTAATTCAGACCAGAGCGGCGAGGCCGGGTCTTACGGCTGCTATCTGCCTGCCGGAAACTACTGGATCAACGGAGAAATGCCGACGGCGTCGATACTGCCGGCACCCGGCGTGATGAAGATTGCCATTGCAGGTTCGCTGGTCTTTCATACGATTCCGTGGTTCATCTCGCAGGGCCGGTACGATATTGAAGGCATCGGTGGAGGTGCGCAGGCAGGCTCGTTTCAGCATGGGGGATACACCCCGATCGAGACATCGGCGACGGTGCCAGCGGCTGTTGCGCTGCTTAACCCTCCTGGCGGCACCGTTACGTTTAGCGGCTTTACGGTAGGGGACAACGGGCTGCTGGACGGCGACGGAATTTTTGTCGAGGGCGGGGCACTGAGCTTCGATAACGACTACGTTACCGTCGGAACGTTTGGCGCAGGATTTCGCGTGGAGGGCGCCGTCGGCCTTTACATGAATCACATCGGGGTCCAGGGCGGCGCAGGAGGAGGTCTCTCGTCTATTCTGTGGGACATGCCTTTCTACGATGGAGGCGCGGGCTGCTGCTGGTATATCCGGGACCTTTTCACGGCCAACCACGGGCTCGGCTTCATGGGGCCGGGCGGCAACGGGGCGGGAAACACGTATAACACGCTGCAAGTCACCGATTGGCTGCAGGAAAATATGGACCCGCTCGACAACGGGCTGATTCAGATCGATACCGGGCCGAATGCTCCCGGGCAGATTAATGGAGCGGGGTTCCCTCTACTTGGCGTTGGGCTGCTGAATGTCAGCAATTCCGACGTTGCAGCGCAATACCAAAACATTTTTTCCACATCCTCGTTAACCGGTTCCGCTCCTGTACAGAGCGCCAGCCTGGTCAACGTGCAGAGCGGGGGAAGCCTCGCGGTGTGCGTAAACGGCGCTGCTTGTCCCCTGAGCCTGATCAATGTTTTCTCGAACAGCACGCCTCCCAATTTGAGCGCGGGCTTTGGCAGCAGCGGCTTTGCGCAAAGTCGCAGCTACGGATTGCCAACGACAAATGCGGCGAACGTTTCCCTGGGTCCCACGCTGTTTGCTCAAACATTCGCGGGCGGAGGGTCGTACGCCATTCCGGCCTGGGCCATGGTTCTGCCGGCCCCGGCGGGCCTGAGCGTGACCGGCACCGGATCGGGAAGCCTTGCGTCGGGAACCTACTGCATTGGCGTCAACGGTGTCGATGCACAACCCAGTGGGATTGGGCAGACAAATCTCTCGAACGTCGTGTGCCAGGCGGTCGGCAGCAGTGGCGCCATCAACCTTTCCTGGTATGAAGGCACTTCCAATTCGTTGAATGCGGCGTTCAGCAATTTCGATCTTTGGTATTGCGTGGAATCGGGCGGCGTCCCGTGCTCACCGAACAACTACCTGCTCAATATCGCGACGTCCGGGCTAGATCCCGTGACAACCAGTTTTAGCAGCACGTCCGGCGCGGCTTCGGGCACTCCATATACGAATTCCGCCGCGCAGTTCTCGTGGCTTTCCTGGGACTGGAACCAGACACCGTATAGCTGCTTCTTCTGCACCAATCGGGGACATTCCGACTATTGGCCGGTAGGCTTCGGCATGGTCCCGACGGGAAACGCCGGATATAACATTTACACCAAACTCGGCGTGAATGTCGGCACAACGCTGCGCGCTCCCACTGTTAGCACGGCGTCCCTGGACAACACGATCTATGTTGACGGGGTGAAGTACAGCACGCTTTCCGGCGCACTGGCGGCGCTGGCTGCCAATCAGACCCTGGTTATTCCGCAGAATGTCACGCTGGCAGCGACGGCTACAACGTCTCTGAACGGCGTGACGATTCAGTGCGTCAACAATGCCACCGTCACGTACAGCGCGAACGTTCAGTGGAACTTTACTGGAAACCAGCAAACCGTGACGGGGTGCAATTTCGCCGGGCCGGGAACGGGGACCTCAACGTACCAGCCCGTCATTGCATCTGGCAACGACTTCGTATTCTCCAGGAACACGGTGACCGGGTTCGGGCAAACCGGAAATGGAACCGTCGAGATCGTCGGCGGCGGGGTGATCGAAGTTTGCGACAACACGATTTATGGCAATGCTGATGGGGCGCTCTTCGTCAATAACACCACTACTTCCACCACGATAAGCGCCGTCCGCATCGAGCGGAATCACATCGATACTACGTCCGCTACGGCATCGGGCGCGGAGCCGATTGCCGTTCACACTTCGACTGGCACCGCGAACATCGGGGAAGTGGTAATCAGTGGGAACGTCCTTCGCGGGACGAAGGTCTTTTGCGTGGAAGCAGGGGCCTTCGGCGGAAGCATTCCCTACGACGTGACAGTTTCAGGGAATTCGTGCAAGCTGACACAAAACTCGACCGGAGGCGGCTATTCCATTGTAGGGGACGTGCGG
>CAYOOS010000657.1:0-2677 GCA_964405585.1 uncultured Acidobacteriaceae bacterium
ATTACGGACTTTGCAATCGCGTGGCCCTGCACTGGATACACACCCTGGCCGATATTCACCGGCGTCTTTCCGCCTTTGTCTAAGGGATGAAGCGGCACAATGCCCATTGTCGAACCCGAGTGCACAAACACCGCCGTCACCGGGCGCCAGTACACCGGCCGCCCATAACCGAAACCAGAGGGATTCCACACCCAACCGTATATCGGCGAGTAGATCCAGCCGCCATAGTGATAGGGCAACCAGCCCCACGGCGCGGACCCGAGGAAGGTCCAGCCGAAAAACGGATCGTAATACCAATCGCCAAAGGAAAATGGCGACCAGCCCATCCCCATTCCAAACGGCCGCCAGCAGTTGCCGTATCCTCCCACGGAAAACCAGGAACCGTAGGTGTAGAGATCGCCGAATCCCGCGCTGTAGTCGGGTGAATTCACGTACTGGCTGGAAGAAGCCGTGGCCGCAACTTCAGTTTCGACCTGCCCCGAAACCCAGTGATCAAAGTCATCGTTGTCGGCTGCGCGACCGATCACCACATCGTTCGGGCTTCCCGCGTGCACGGAAAGAGACTGGCCCTTCCCCAGTGGCGTGGATTCCTCGTTACGCACCACGGTCACGTCGCCCCGTTCCACCTTCACCGTGCTACCATCGTCAAAATTGTCCAGACGGAATGTGGCCCGGCTGGTCGTCTCCACCGTGAAATCCCCGCCTGTCACACTGAAGTAGTCGCCAGTCGTGGGGCTTACATAAAACGACGCGCTTCCCTGGCGGAGCACCAACCGCGTGATTCGCCCACCGTCATGCAGCGACAAATCGTAGAACTCTACAACCGTGTTCCCGCTCAAGAAAGCCATCGCGCCATTCTCGAATTCCACTTCGGCGCGCCCGCTTCCGGTGGCCAGTACATAGCCCTCGCGGAGCGGCAGATTCAGAGCGGCCTGCTCCCAGGTCGCATTCCCCTCGATCATTGGGTCGTCGTGGAAACTCCGCGCGCAGCGGACATCGCCTTGCGTCACGCTTAACCGGACGATGCGCACGTGACTCGCATCCGCAAGAGTTGTCGAAGGCATCACCACGGTGATAGCCAGGACCAGCAGGCCAATGGAAAATAGTAAGCGTTTCATGGGAAACCTCGCTGGGGGGAACATCCCTCTGCTTCTTAGACGATAGCGCAATTGTTCGCGTTGCGTGAAAGAATAAAGGCCAGTGCCCATATAGACCACCTTGGTCCGGTTTCCGCTTAACCCCAGAGATGGCAAACGAAGGGTGGCCGGCTTTGAATCGCTTGGAATGGCCCGCCAAGCTGTTATGAACAAGTGCGTTAAGCGCCATTTCGCTACCAGTTTTGACAATCTGCTATCATTCTGCCGTTATGCCAAAACTTGCAGCTCGCGTTTCTCTGCTGACGGGCGAGGGTGCCCTGGCCGTGTTCACCCGCGCAAAGGACTTGGAAAAGGAAGGCCGGTCCATCATTCATCTGGAACTCGGCGAGCCGGATTTTCATGCTGCTGCTCCTATCGTTGATGCCCTGAGGGCTGCCGTTGCCGCAGGGCGCGATCGCTATGTCTCGACTCGAGGGCTTCCAGAGTTGCGCTCAGCTATCGCGGAATACCTGAAGCGCACGCGGAAACTGGACGTTGCGGCCGAACAGGTCCTGGTAGCTCCGGGTTGCAAAATGGCCTTGGCGCTGGCGATGATGGCGCTGATTGAGCCGGGCGACGAAGTGCTCTACCCGGACCCCAGCTTTCCAATCTACCCCTCGTTCACGCGAGGCCTTGGCGCAAAGGCCGTCTCCTATTCGCTACTGGAGAAAAACCAATTTCAGCCGGACATCGCGGAAATCGCGGCCAAGATCACGCCAAAAACGCGCGTGCTCATTTTCAACTCGCCGAATAACCCTACTGGCACCGTCTTCAGTGACGGTGCACTCGAACAGATCGCCACGCTGGCCAGAAAGCATGACCTCTGGGTGATTGCCGATGAGGTCTATGCGCGCATTCTCTTCAGCGGTGAGTACAAATCCATCTGGACGGTGCCGGGAATGGCGGAGCGCACCGTCATCATCGATGGCTTTTCAAAAACGTTCGCCATGACGGGTTGGCGCCTCGGCTATGCCGTGGCGCAAAAACACGTGATCGATGCGCTGGATATGCTGGTACTTAACACATTTACCTGCACTGCGGAATTCTCTCAGGTTGCCGCCATCGAGGCGCTTGACGATTCCACGCACGCCGTTCCCGCCATGGTTGCGGAATATCGCAAACGCCGCGACACTTTTGTCCAGAAATTGAACAAGATTCCAGGTTTCCGCTGCCAAATCCCGGACGGCGCTTTTTATGCCTGGGTGAATATTCAGGAGACCGGATTGCCCGCGGAAGAAGTGCAGCGGCTTCTGCTGGAAGAAGTGGGTGTTGCGGCCATTGCCGGTGCCGCATTTGGCGCTGAAGGCAAGAATTACCTGAGATTCTCACTGGTCAGCGCCACACATCTTCTGGAAGAGGCGCTGGAGCGCATCCAGCGCGTTTCAATGCGCTGGCGCGCAGCGATAATCTGCTAGAAGACGCCCCGGGCGGGTGGCCGAGAGAACAACCGATAGAATGATTTGGGTGCCGCATCCTTTTGGTTTATAAAGGGTGATGACATGAGGCAGGCGCCTCCGTGCGGGGCGTTGTATGCTCGCGCG
>CAYOOS010000658.1:0-2666 GCA_964405585.1 uncultured Acidobacteriaceae bacterium
TCGAGGAACTCAAGCGCAAGGGCGATCGCAACTATTACGAATTCACCTTGCAAAAAGCCAAGACCCCGCAGCGCGTCGGCCCCATTCAAATGTCTTTGAATAAGACCGACCCCAAAAAGGCCAAATACACCATGACACTTCTCGTCGATGACAAAGCCATCGAAAAGAAAGACAAGACTGTCGGCGAGCCCGTGCAGTTTTACGTCAAGGGCACCGCGCACTTGTCTCCTTACGAAATCGTCGTGTTCGACGTCGGCAAAACTCAACTTACAGGCTACCTGGCGACACCCAAGGAAGGCGGAGCAAACACCCCAGCGCCCGCTCCGGCCCCTGCTCCCGCCGCGAAGCCCTGATCACTCGCTCTCCCGTAGGGGCGCGGCAATGCTGCGCCCCTACAACCCAGGCCTCACATGTAGCTTCGCCTTCTTTTCCGCGGTTCTCTCCGATCTCGCTTTCTGCCCTCCACTTTGCTCTCGGCCTGTTCCTTCTTCTGGAAACTCCCCTGGCAACCAGGCTTTCGTCTCTGTCACTCCAAGGCTAGGATGGATTTAGCTTCAATTTTTTCCGTTGCGGAGGCTCAATTTCCATGCGCGCTCCTCTCTCTCGTTCGTTCTCTATCTCTCTTCTCGTAGCCGCACTCCTCCTCGCGGCCAATTCTTTCGCGCAATCTCCGCTGGAGCCAGCGCAACTTCCTGCCAAAACTACGTTCTATGTCATCTGGCGCGGCACTCCCTCCGGAGACATCCGCAAGAGCAACGCACTTCTGAGCCTTTGGGACGATCCCGATTTCGCTTCCTCGCGCTCCGCTTTCTTTGAATCTTTTTTGACCGAATCACAAAAACAAAAAGACCAATCCAAACTCTCGCGCGAAGAGCTAACCCAGTACGCCTCCCTGCTCGATAATTCCTTCGTCCTCGGCTACCTCCCGCGCCCATCCTCTGCCGCGTCCCCCAAGTCCGATTCCGCACAATCCGCTACCGCGAAATCCGCTGCGCCCGCATGGAATGGCTTGTTCTTTGTCTATGATCGTTCCGGCAAGGAAGATCTCCTCTCCAAGGCCGTTCTTCGCATGCGCGCTGCCAACGCGGAAATTCCCAAACTCACTCCCGTAAACGTCGCCGGAGTCTCTGCCCTGAAAATTGAACGCAAAACTGGCACCGACTATTGGGCCGAAACGGGCAAATTCGCCGTCAGCGCGAATGAACTCCCCGTTTTCGAGGAAATCCTGAAACGCCTTGCGGGCAAGGGCGACTCTTCAAACCTGGCGCAGACTCCCGCCTATCAGGAGGCCAAGCCTCTCCTCGCCGGTGGCACGCTCGAGCTCTTTCTCGCTATCCCAGATCTGAAGGACCTCGCCCTGGACTCAAATCCTCAGTTCAAGCCACTGAGTGGCGTCGTTAAAGCCATTAAGCTCGACTCTATCCACGTCCTCGCCGGCCATGTTTCCTTCGAAAGCTCTCGAACCCGCGTGCAAGGCTCCATCCTCGGCGACGCCTCTCCCGGTTCCCTCTTTGACATCTGGTCCGATGGGCAAGCAAATCCCGCCTCCTTCTCTTTCTTCACTCGAGACACCATTTCGATCAACGACGCCCAAATCAACTTTTTGGGCATCTACGAAACCCTCAAGCGCGCCTTCGCCGCTGGCCAGGACACTGCGAAGACTGTGCTTCCCCTCGAAACTCTCGCCCAGGCACGGCTCGGCATGCCCATCAGCGATGCCTTGGCCCTCACCACCGGCGAGTTGGCCTCTTTCCAAACCAGTCCGGCCCTCGACAGTACCAAACAGCTCTTCTTCCTCGGCATTAACGACAAACCTGGCGCCCTGAAATTGCTTCGTACCATTCTCAGCGATCAGATTACTTCCGAGCACAGCGAAGGCGCCGTCACCTACTTGAAGATTTCCTTGCACGGCAGCCAAAGCTCCGCGGGCTTGGCCCAGTGGAATTTCTATCATCTCGCCATGACTCCCAATTTCTTGCTGGGTGCTCCCAATGCGGAGACGCTTCACGCTGCCGTTGCGCAGCAAGCCGCCAATATCGTCCCTTCGCTTCCGCAAAAATTCTTCGACGCCCGCAAGCAGTTCCCCGAAAAAATTAACGGTTTTTCTTATTTCGATTTTCAAAAGGTCGATTGGCCCGCGATGAAAGAAAAGTGGATTGCCGACGCCAACAAAGCTGCCCAGGTCAAAACTCCGAATGCCGCTTCCCAGACCACTCCCAAACAGCCCGGCTGGGTCACTTCCGTTAATCCCACCGTGTTTCCCCGTCATCTTCATTCCCTGTTTGGTGCATCATGGAAAGACGCCCACGGAGTTCATTTTGACGAGTGGCTCGAATAACCAATCTGCCGTAGGGGCGCAGGATTCCTGCGCGCCAGTTACCCAGGCCTCAAAACTGGCTCTTGCCCTTCACGCTCATCATAAACACAAACCTTTTCGCGCCCCAGTCCAGTGCCTTTTTCACATTCTCCCGCTCTTTCTGTTCCTAGCCTTTTCCCTCCACACGCAGGAACCTTCGCCCGGCCCGCCGCAAACCATCCGCCTCACCATCAATCGCGTCAACGTCGGCGTTATCGTCACCGACTCCCAAGGTAAATTCGTTGAAGGCCTCCGCCGCGAAGACTTCCGCATCTTCGATAACGGCGCCGAGCAGCCCATCACCGAATTC
>CAYOOS010000659.1:0-2666 GCA_964405585.1 uncultured Acidobacteriaceae bacterium
GATCTGACCACCGGCAAGGAAATTGAAATGCCTGGCCTTTACGACGAAATGTCGCCGCGCTCTTATCCCACATTTCCCGGCGGCACTTCCCTGCAGCGCTGGAATCGTGAACTTCTGCGCCGCGCCATGGAATCGGAAGGCTTCACGGTGAACGAGTACGAGTGGTGGCACTTCGATTACAAGGATTGGAAGTTCTATCCTCTGCTCAACGTACCTTTTGAAAAGCTCGGCGAGAAGACGATAACGAATTAGTTCTTGGGCTTCAGCGTCGTAAGTGGAGGAAACGAACTTGCGGTCGTGAAGATGCACTCCGGGGGCGGTTGTTTCGTTTTCAAGGAATTCACAAGCGTCCGGATAGCTTGCCCGGCATTCGCCGGAATCACGATGGTGGCTTGCAAAAGGCCGCGGTGAACATAAACCTGGCCTGTGTTGGGGAGGCCGTCGCAACCGATATAGGGCAAGCTCATCCAGTGATCGCGTTCGGTTCCTCCGGTGAGTTCCTGAAATGCCCGGCGAGCGCCCAGCGCCATCGCGTCATTCTGTCCTGCCACAAGTCCAATGGTCACGTCTTTGGCCATGTTGAGCTTCAGCCAGGAGTTCACGGCGTTGTAGGCGCTCTCTTCCGTCCAAAGTCCTTTCAGTACGCGCACATCCATGCCCGCAGGTTTGGCCTTCTGCATGGCAGCGGCGCGACGCACCGCCGCTTTATTGTCGGAGGGTCCCTGAATATAGAGGACGGCGCCTCCGTGAGGGAGGAGATGGGCAATCTGCTCGCCTTGAATTCGGCCCACCTCGTCGTGATTTGTAGTGATGCAGAAGAGCGGGGTTGTGGACTGGAGGCGAAGCTCCTTGAGGTAATCCACTTCCCGGTTCAGCACCACCCACCCGACACCAGAAGTTGCAGCGATTTTCGCGGCCTTCTCGAGAGGCGTGCCTACCGGCTCGAATAGGATTCCATCCGGCCGGGTTTCCGCCGGGTTATACAGAAGCTTCAGGACTTCCTGGCTCTGAATGACTGCGTCGTGCTCCGTTTGCATGACTTGGAGGTCCACGTCACACTCACGCGCCGCTTCTTTCGCCGCGATGGTCTGCTCGGCCTGATAATCATTATTCTCCACGACTAAAAGGACGAACTTTGCTTTCTTCATCCGAACTCCCCACGAAAACCCGTTGGACGCCTGGAGACTTCAGGGCCGGGACGGCACTCTTTGTCTGTTTGAAGCGGCACAGATACCGGAGACAGGAAGAAGCAAGAGTGGGCGACTCTTGCGGCCGATTGATAGGACCCGACCGTCAGTTGAACACGTGACAGAAAGCGCTCAAGCTCTGTCTGCCAACAAAGCCGATGAACACGCGGCAACTGAGAGCTCGTCACGATTCCTTCCTGTCAAATAGCCAGATCAGGTCAGGAATTTCCGAGTTCTTCATCTCTCCGGGCAAACCTTACGCCCGCCATCCGCAGGCGTCAAGTTCCGGAGGCGTTGACGCTTCCAAAAATCCACTATCGTTACTTAACGAGACAGTATCGCCCTCGAAAGGTGCGTCTGCCGCACCTGAAACGTATGGCCTTCCGCGTCGCCGGCCTCGGCCTCCTGCTGTATCATTCCCAGCATGTCCGAGAAGACTCTTCCACTGCTTCTGCGCCTCGGCACTTCTTCCTTCACTGCCGAAGGTTGGGAGACCAGTTTCTATCCCAAGGGCACGCAGCCGCGCGATTATCTTTCCTACTACGCAACCCAGTTTGACACGCTGGAGGTTGACGCCACCTTCTACCGCATCCCGGCGGAATCCACCGTGAAAGGCTGGTATGCCAAAACGCCGGCGAATTTCGTGTTTTGCCTGAAGGCGCCGCAAGAGATTACGCACGAGCGCGTGCTGGTGGAGGCCGAACCACTTGTGAAGGAATTCCTGCGCGTGACCAATCACCTGGGCGAGAAGCGCGGGCCCATACTATTTCAATTTCAGTACTTCAATAAAAAGGCTTTCGCCGCGCCTGCTGATTTTCTGGCGCGGCTGAAACCATTCCTGGAAAAACTGCCCACGGAGCCGCGCTTCGCCCTGGAAATCCGCAACAAGAACTGGCTCGGCCCGGCGCTCTTTGATCTTCTGCGCAAGCACAACATCGCGCTGGCTCTGATTGATCATCCCTGGATGCCACGCCCCAGCGAATGGTTCGCCAAGGGGGACACCATCACCACCGATTTCACCTATATCCGCTGGCTGGGCGATCGCAAAGCCATCGAAGAACTGACAAAGACGTGGAACAAAACTCTTGTGGACCGCACGCGCGATCTGCAGGACTGGGTGGAAGCTTGCCGCAACTTCCTGAAACGTAAAATTCGCACCTTTGCTTTTGCCAACAATCACTATGCCGGATACGCCCCGGCTACGCTGCATCTATTTGAAAAACTGATGGAAAAGTAATCGGGCAGGATTCGCGTGAAGGCGAACTTCACCTGTCCTTTTGTAGTGTGGGAATTTGAATTCGAGAAACTGCCAGAGGAAGATCAACCCAGATTGGTTTTGCCCAGTTCCGCCACGCGGCGTTCGTAAATCATCTCGCAAAGGCCCTTCTTGTTGTAGAACCGGAAAACGATCTTGTGCCCGGCTTCGATCTTTGCGCGCGATTTCAGTATTGTGCCGTTCAACACCACCCAACTTCCGTT
>CAYOOS010000660.1:0-2664 GCA_964405585.1 uncultured Acidobacteriaceae bacterium
GTCCACCGAGCATTCCGGGTTCTCTGAATCTGTGTCCACGGAGCATTCGTCCGGCCCGGTGGTATCTCTGGGCAGAAGGATGCGCGTGGTTTTACGGTAGAGGGCGAATTGATGAGACAAATCCGTTGTTAAGCGCTGAAAAGTGAAGGAGTCTCCGGTGGCGACATATTGTTGATAGGTCAGGTTGTAGTCCAGATGAAGTAAATCGTCAAAGAAAACCGGGCGCATGCGCACGCCCTCGCCAAGTTGCAGCGTGCCGGGTTGATGGGTGAGCCCCGGAGCGGTGGCTTCTGTATACAGCACCCCGATGGACGGACTGGCCTGGCCAAGGCTGGAGCGAATATCAACGAAGCGGCTGTTCACCTCACCAAACACCGCGGCACTCAATCTTGCGTAGAACGGCTTGATCGCGCTGGAGCCGACGATGGTTTCCCGCATGCCGTAAAAGGAACGCCCCGCTTCGCTGCTGGAAGGACCCAGACCAAAGTAGGTGATAGTATTGAGCGAAATCGTCTGCGCGTACAGATTGATGACCGGGCGTTCGGGGATCGTGGTCAGATTCTGCTTCATCTTGCGCCCCTTGGTTCCGAACTCGACGACCGGCGCGCTTTCATGCGTATTCACAAACTTCAGGTAAACCCCCGCGCGCCACGAAGCGTTGTCGGACGCAATGGCGTCCGAATCCCAAGTGACCCGCCAGTTCTCGGTGGTTTTGTGGCCCACGTAGGCCACGCCCGCGCCAAAACCGTCCTGCGGCGCAATGCTTCCGACAGCGATGTGCACAGGATCGCCGGTGAACAACTCTTCGCCACAGTCCACGAGCCCCTTGAGATGAAAGCAACTGTTCTGCAGCTTGTAGAGTTCGGACGGGTTATCCGGTCCGGCATTCGCCGGCACCTGCGGCTGTTGCGCTTGGGTGGTTGCCGCCGCAAGCAGGAAAAAGCCTAAGAAGATTTGTCGCACCACGCCTCCTTCACTTTCCTGGGCGCTTCGCTCCCTGCGGGTGCAGGATCGCCGTGACTTTCTGCGTGTAATTACTGACATCCGCTTCGGTTTTGATCGATGCAATGTCAAAGGCGAGAATCTCCGTCGCTTCTTTCGAATCTGCCGGTTTCTCGTCCACGTGTTTACTGAGAGCATCGCGAAGATGCGCGGCCTGTGCGAGCAGGAGCTTGCCGGCCGGGCGCTTCGGGTTGTACGCGCCGGGATCCGTCTTGGGAACAGAAATCACTCGAGATGGAGCCATGGGTGTCCTCGCGATTACGAAAGATTGCCGAAAACCACGCAGTCGTTGTCCGGCCGCATCGTGGCAGTCAATAAGCCAAGAAAGGTCTTGGCTTGTTGTTCGCGAACGGTGCGCTTCACGTCGCCTTGCAGAAAATGCTCCGTCACCGTCGCAGGTATGGATGCGTGCTCGAAAATCTGTGCGTTCACGGGATCCTCCGTTCCGGGGACAACCGTCCCCCGCGCAATCCACGGAGACACCAGAACAGCCGGAACGCGGATGCCCAGGCGGTCGAAATTGAATGGAACGCCGGTGCCCGTATTGTCGGCCGTGGCGGAATACCCATCCGGGGTGCAGGCCGGAGGAACAACATGGTCGTAGATTCCACCATGCTCGTCATAGACGATCAGCAGTGCCGTGCTCATCCACAGGTCAGGATTCGTTCGGATGGCGTTGAACGTGTTGGCGATGAATTGCTCGCCCTCTCGAACGTTGTGGTCCGGGTGCTGGTCGGAAGCCAAAATCTGCGCTCCATCGGCGCCCGGATGATCGTTGTAGCATGGCTCGATGAAACAGTATTCGGGAAGCGTCCCGCCGCTACAGTCACTGATGAACTGATCGTAGGTAGCAAAGATTTGCGGCTGGTTCTTCAGCAGATTGACGATCTCCATGGTCGAACTCGGTTGATCGTAGTAATAAAGCTTGGCAGTGTGCCCGCCTTGAATCATGCGCTCGTAGGTGCTCAGGATGGGATCGAGGATGTAAAAAATGTCCATACCGACCTGTCCAAAAGAAGTTCCGTAATGGGCGAAGGCGCGATTGCAAATGGTCGGCCCCGGTATCGAGGAAAACCAGCCGTTGAATACAGCAAATTCCGTGGCCAAGGTGCTCAGCACAGGCAAATTCTCCGGCGCGAAGTACGACATGATGTTGTGCGAGCGGTTCACGTCATTGGTTTGCGAAAAATAGTCCTTCACGAACCCCTGCATATTGGCCACGCGCCCCGGTCCTTGAGGCGCACCACCAAAAATCTGAAGATCGACACCCGGAAAATGATGATCCGGATCAGGGTCAAGTTGACTTTGGAATTCCGCGTTATGCTGGACCTTCACGATGGCACCGTTCGTGTCGGGATTCGATTCGTTGCCAGTAAGTCCGTTGATCTTGGGATATTTCTGCGTCAATCCGCCCAACATGTGGTCGAACGAGCGGTTTTCCATCATCAGGACGACGAGGTGCTTGATGTTCGCATTCGGTCCCATGTTGGCGATCCTCCTCAGCGCGCAGGATGATCTTATGATAGGACTTATTGCAGGCGGGGACGCATCGCCTCGTTGGAGATGAGTCCGTCGAAGATCGCAAGTACCTGCTTACGGTACGCGTAAACGCGATGTAAATTCTCCACGAAGCTGGCTTCGAAGTCGCGCGCCCGCATCCAC
>CAYOOS010000661.1:0-2663 GCA_964405585.1 uncultured Acidobacteriaceae bacterium
TTACGATATGTGCAAAGCGGCTGACCACGGCATCGAGATTTCTGAACTCCGCTTGCTCGAAAAGAGCGGAGGCAGGAGCGGCCATTATCACGCCAAAGAGAGGCGTGCGAGGTGAGGACCAGGCGTCCGGCGGCCACTTCGAAAATCGAAATTCGAAACTCGCAAGTCCAGATCGAACTTCGAGTTTCGATTATCGAGTTTCGCTCTTTCCTAGCGCCTGATACCTAACGGAAGGTTGCTCGCGTGTCGTCCACCATCAAGATCCTCGTCGTCGATGACAACCCGACAATTCTCAAGCTCATCTGTCAAAGCTTGGAGAAGTGTGGCGAGGTCATTACCGCCGCGGATGGCGCCGATGCCTTGATGAAGACGATTGAGGCCAAACCGGATCTGATTATTTCCGACTACACGATGCCGGTTATGGACGGGCGCGCGCTTTTTGACAAGCTCCGGGCGCGCAAGGAAACTCAGAATATTCCCTTTGTCTTCCTCGCCTCACAAAGGGAAATTGACGAGCGTCTGCGCATGGTTTTAGAGGGCGTTGAGGATTACTTCGTCAAGCCCTTCTTCACGCGTGACCTTTTGCAGCAGACGCGCCGCATCACCGCGCGATTGCTCCAGCAGCGTATGGAAAAGCAGGGCGGCGGTGCGGGCATCAAGGGGAGTCTTACCGAGATCAGCTTGATTGACTGGATGCAGACTCTCGACCAGGGCCGAAAAACCTGCGCGCTGACGCTGCGCTCCGGCGGCGAGGAGTGTACGATCTATTTCACCGATGGCCAGGCGAACCACGCCGTTTGTGGCGATCTGAAAGGCAACGCCGCGGTGTTTAAAGTCCTCGCCTGGACGGAGGGTGACTGGGAAGTGGATTTCCAAAAGAATTCTCCCGAGCACACCACCACCATGTCCACCCAGGGCCTGATGATGGAGGGCCTGCGGATTATGGATGAGGCGAACCGCGACGCGGGGTAAACGACGTGTCAGGTGCCAGGTGTCGGGTTTCAGGAAAGGGCGAAACGCAAAATTGTCAAGATGAAACTCGAAACTCGAAAATCGAAATTCGGTGGCAGATTTTCGAATTATGAGTTTCGGACCTAACACCTGATACCTGATACCTGACACCTAAAACCTCCTATGCTGCGTGCCAAAATTCTCGTCCTGAGTGACGCGTCCTCGCGCGGCGAGCGGCCGGATCTGTCCGGCCCGGCGGTCCGCGAACTGCTGGAAGCGCGCGGATGGCAGGTGCCCGCCATCGAAATTCTCCCTGACGATATGGATACGATCCGGCTGCGGCTTGAGGCCCTCACCGATGCGGACGATTGCGACGCCATTGTGACCGCGGGCGGCACGGGCGTGGGTCCGCGCGATGTGACTCCGGAGGCGACGCGCGCGGTGGTGGAAAAGGAAATTCCCGGTCTCGCGGAATTGATGCGTGCTGAAGGCGTCAAGAAGACGCGCCGCGCCGCCCTGTCGCGCGGCGTGGTTGGCGTACGCAAGGGCAAACTGATCGTCAACCTGCCGGGAAGCCCGCGCGGCGCCCGCGAGTCGCTTGAAAGCATTGTGGATTTATTGCCGCACGTTGTGGACCTGATCCAAGGCCGCACCACTCACAATGATTAAGCCGGCTCTCTCTACACGCATGGACGCCCTCGGAAGTAGCCAGAATGGCAGAACTTAACAGTTTGCAAGGAAAGAGTCGGTACTGTCATTCTGAACGCAGCGAAGGATCTCGCCCTGCCCGCTCAGGGTAAACTGCGCGAAGGATCTCGCTCTGGACTTTACGGCTTTTAAATTCCTTGAGCCGCGCTATTCGTTACATGAAGACGTACTACGTGTACATCATGGCAAGCGCGTCTCGCACTCTGTACACGGGCGTGACCAACAACCTTGAGCGAAGGGTGGTGCAGCAACGGGGCAAAATGCAGGAAGGATTCACCGCACTTTACAACATCAACCGCTTGGTCTATTTCGAGGTTTTCGGTGACGTACGGGCCGCGATCAGCCGGGAGAAGCAGATCAAAGGTTGGACACGCGGGAAAAGATAGGCCTGGTCGAGTCGGTGAATCGTGACTGGAAGAACCTTAGCGATGGATGGTACGGACGGTCCGCGCCAAGCACTAGAAGAGCCAAAGGTCCAAGGCGAGATCCTTCGCTGCGCTCAGGATGACAGCGAATGGGCTGATCACCAAAGCCCCATCCTCAGATTGCTGCCGCGCGCAGGATGTGGACGCGGGTGGCGCATACATTGCCTTTGACGTATGCGCTCCAGCAACGTGCGACATCTTTGTCCACGCGTCCTGACCCCGGCCTGTCTTGGCTTCTCAACGGTCGCCGACATAAAAGGCAATGTCGGGGCCACCCACGACTTTTTCATCAGCTTGTGGGCCTAAATTGTTGTTGCGCGCACGATGTGGCCGCCTTTTTCGGGCAGGGAGCGCGCGCGGTTGGGAGAGTAGCGAGCGGCGATTTGGGGTGGGCCGAGGTCCTCGACCTCTGTGAACCCAAGGTCTATCAGTTTGGCGCGAAGTTTCTCAGACTCAAAGTAGCTCAGAAAGGGTTCACCGAATTCGGCGACGTGCGCTGCGCGTTTTTCGTGGCTGGCGCGCCAATCCGCCGGCAATGACGCCGGAGGATCGCTGTAGTCGAACACCACATGGACGCCA
>CAYOOS010000662.1:0-2662 GCA_964405585.1 uncultured Acidobacteriaceae bacterium
CTCGGATCGCTGACGGTTCCTTGAATGTTCGCCGAAAACTGAGCCCATGCCGAGCCAGCCGTGAGCAAAAGCAGAACCAGCAGCCTGATCGACCATCCAACATGTAATTTCACCTGCATGTGCTTTTTCACCCCCAAATGTTAAGAGAAACATTTACAAAACAAATCTTGCGTAAACGTTTTCTCAATTGCACAAAGTTTTAGACCAGTTGCCAACCCGCTGTCAAGCTTTTTCTAGTGGTTTTCTACTAGCGGGGCGGCAGGGTAGATGGCCCTGTTCTTTCCCGGCCCTTCTGGCTCATCTCTTCTACCACCCGCGGTTCGCCACCCGTCCTACTCCCTCTCTTAGTGTGATTAATTGATTGATTGGCAGGTGCTTGAAGGTCTCCACCAGCCCGTTTGGCCAGTGCACTTCTAGGTCAACCGCGGTATTACTTCCCAGTCCAAAGTGCAGGCGCGGATCGTTGCACGAATAGAAACTGCTCTGGCTCGTCAGGCTTTGCGCCTGTGTTTTGCCACCATAATGCGCCAAAACCCGTGCTCCTATGCCGCTCCGATTGGACTTTACACCTTCCAGTTTTACCTTAATCCAATTGGGTTTCCCCTTGATGTCATTGCGCAGCAACGAGGGTGGTTCGTTCATGTTGATGATCAGAATGTCCAGGTCGCCGTCGTTGTCAAAGTCCCCAAAGGCACAGCCCCGGCTGCTGTGCGCGGCAGCGACACCAGGGCCGGCGGCTTCGACAAGCTCCTCAAACGTGCTATTGCCGAGGTTGCGAAAGACCGCACGCGGGGTCTTGTAGGGATACTGCGGTAGAGTTCGTCCCACTTCCGGGTAAACGTTTCCGGTCACGATGAATATATCGGGATAACCGTCATTGTCGAGGTCCACGATTCCCGTGCCCCAGCACACATATCGTGTCTCTACCCCAATGTGCGACTGGCGTGTAACATCATCGAAATTCCCCTTCCCATCGTTGTGATAGAGAATGCAGGAGTCGTCCGTGAAGTGTGTCTTGAAGAGATCCAAATGGCCATCCAGATCATAGTCGCCGATGCCCACACCCATCCCGGCCTGTTCTTCTCCGTCGTCACTGAGGGCTACTCCCCGCAGCACTCCCTCTTCGCGGAATGTTCCGTCATGGTTGTTCATGAACAATAGGCTGGGAGTGGAATCGCAAGCGACGTAAATATCTGGCCAACCGTCTTCGTCCAGGTCCGCTGCCACCACGGTCATCCCGTAGCATGGAGGAGTCTGCGCAATGCCTGCCTCTTTGCTGACGTCAGTAAATGTGCCATCGCCATTGTTTCTGTAGAGCAAATGCCGTCCCATAGGAAGCCCGCGCGGTCCGCACTCCACCGGAATGCCCTTAAAATTGCAATTTGAGCTAGCGCCTGGAACGGGGGCATGTTCAAACGAGAAGCGCAGGTAATTGGAAACGAACAAATCCAGGTGTCCATCACGGTTGTAATCGACAAAAGCACATCCCGCACCCCATCGAGGTTCGTCGTTCAGCAGGCCGGCCGCCTTCGTTACATCGGTAAACGTGCCATCGCCATTGTTGCGATACAGGATGTTTTGCCCAAAACGCGTGCAAAAAATATCGTCGAACCCGTCGTTGTTATAATCCGCGATGCAGACACCGTCCCCCCAGCCCGCGGCATGCAAACCCGCCTTCTCCGTTACATCGGTAAACGTTCCATCACGATTGTTCTTGTACAAGCGGTTCGTAGCGCCGGGTGGGTCGCCCTCTAGGCGCGTGCCTGAAACCAGGAAAACGTCCATCCAGCCGTCATTGTCATAGTCAATGAAAGCGCAACCGCAGCCATCAGATTCCAGGATGTATTTGTTGGTTTCCACACCGCCGTAGATAGTTGGTGCTGTCAGTCCGGCAGCGGCGGCCACATCAACGAAGAAGGCATTGAACGGCCGCCCCGACGGAGCCTGTCGGGCCACAGGCTTCGCCACGCGGCCACCCATACCTTGCGCAAACAGGCGTTCGGCTGTAAGAAAGACTGCGGACCCCAGAGAATATCTCACAAACAAGCGCCGCGAAAAGTTCATTCCAGGAGATTTCCCTTTCTGAGGAAGGTGATTTCAGGTGCCGATTATCGCCCGAAGCCCGGCGAGAGTAAACATTTTCTCGGGTGCCTGGCGGAAGCCACGAAACAGTGATTGCTTTGCGACTAAGGTTTTGCTGGCTGCGTATTCGAGGTCCCGTCTTCAAAAAGTTTGTAGCGGTAGCGATCCCGTTCATCTTGCGTTGCTTCTTCGCGAAGCTGCGCCAGTCGCTTCAGCAAGTCGGGGATTTCCTGCTTCTCCCCGGTCTTCCGAAGTGCCTGAATCAGCCGGTACACCGCGGTTTGATCCTTGGGATCGCTGATCAAGGATTTCCTGCACTGCTCAATCGCTTCCTGGTATTGCCCATTCTCCATGTACAGTTTTGCCAGCACGCCACGAGCAGCGGCAAGCGTGGGCTGCAAGGAAACAGCTTTTCTTGCCGAACGCATGGCCAGATCAAACTCCGGCGTCCCCGGATCAATCCCTTTTTGCGACAAGACGTCGGCTTGCAAATAGAGAAGTAGCGGGTCATTCGGTTTCCGCTTGAGTTTTTCCTGCACAGAACTCAAGGCGTGGTCGAGATCGTTCGTCTGCACGGCCA
>CAYOOS010000663.1:0-2018 GCA_964405585.1 uncultured Acidobacteriaceae bacterium
TACCTATTTTGCCGGTGCTGATGCTGCTATTAGGGGCAACTGGTGTAGTCCCGCTGAAGATCGACGTGCCTCCTGCAATGCTGATCGGAGCGCTCATTGGTCTTGCCGCCACCCGCAAGAGCCCCACCCAGGTGACCAAGATTTTCTTCGAGGGCATGGGTTCCTCTTATGGCAGCATTATCGGAATCATTATCGCCGCCGGGGTTTTCGTCGGCGGCATGGAAGCCATAGGCCTGGTAAAGGCGTTCACGAATCTACTGATCAATTCCGGCCCCATGGCAAAGCTTGCCGCCGGCTTCGGTCCCTTTGTACTTGCGGTTGTTGCCGGTTCAGGCGATGCCAGCGCCCTCGCGTTCAATCAGGCGGTGTCGCCCCATGCCCCTCAGTTCGGCACCAGCATAGTTAATATGGGTAGTATCGCCACCTTGAGCGGCGCTCTTGGACGGACTATGTCGCCTGTCTCCGGATCGGCGATCATTTGCGCGTCCATTGCCGGAATCAGCCCGATGGAGGTAGCCAAACGCAACGCTCCCGGCATGATTATCGCCGCCTTTGTCGTCATGTTCATGCTGTTCTAACAGGCTGCCGAAAAATCTGTCGATTCAGGTGTGATGTGATTTCGTCTTGTGTCTGAGCGGCGAGCCGGGTGAGCGCGCCGGTGCACGCCATACAGTCGAGAATCGGAAGTGAATGTATTCTTACTGTCGCAAGAGGTGTTGCGAGCATAGCGTAGGCAATAATACCGGAGAGCTCGAAGCGACGGTCACGTAATAAACACCGGCAGTCCGGTATGCATTATCTTCTCCGAGATACGGACGCGTGTTGACATTCTGCTGATTTGAAGTAGTTTATCTCGTAGTCCAAATGGTTATCGTGATGCACGACTGAGGAGGAGTGATGAGCGTTATCGATCGTCGGGACTTTATTAAGTCAGTTTCGGTCGTAGTGGGTAGCGCGGCAGTTTCCGGCGGTGCTCCGGTGATGGCTGCACTGGGCGAGCCGGCCAAGGCCCCACGCCCGGACATCACCTACGAAGTCTTTGCTCTGAAATATCTCGGGCCGGTCAACTACAAATTGGCCAAGGCTCTTTACCAGACGGGATGGGCCGAGGACTATAAGGTTAACCTGTACATTTGGGCGATCCGCAATAACAAGAACAGCGAGGTCACCCTGGTCGACACTGGAACCGATACGGTTACGGGCCAGAAGTACGTCTCCCTTAGCCCTGGGGCGGTATTCGTACCTCCGGCACAGTTGGTGGCGCGGCTGGGAATTCAGCCCGAGCAGGTAACGCGGGTCGTGCTCACTCATATGCACGTCGACCATGTGGGGGGCATGGTGGATTTTCCCAAGCTCTACCCCAAAGCCCAGTTCTACGTGCAAAAGAAGGAATTCGAATTCTGGGTCAACAGTCCTTTGGCGCAGCGGCCTCCATTCAAGATGTTCGGCTATGACCCCGGTGCCCAAGCAGTGGCGGATTTGGCCAAGACTAAGCGGCTGACGATCGTGGATGGCGATCAGCTTATCGCACCCGCAATGGAAGCGCTTTTCTCTCCCGGACACACCCCGGGGCTGCAATCGTTACTGCTGCCCACGGCCAAAGGACAGACTATCGTAGGATCCGACATCGGGCACATCTTCCGCAATATCAAGGAAGACATGCCCAGCGGCATCGTTACGGATATAGCCGCCTGGCTGCTTACCTACGACAAACTGCGCGCGCGGGCGCCTTTGGAAAACATCTTTCCGGGCCACGACGTCCGGATGGCTACCGATTACCCCAAAGTGGCGGAAGATATTACCCAGCTAGCCTGACCGTAGTTCCCGTCCAAGGAAATCGGGGAAATCGGGTCAGACGGATCAGCAATCCCGGGTAAGTACAAGGAACGGATGGCTCTCGCGGTAGCTTTTACGACGCAGTGCCCATATTGCATCCAGGTCCGCGCCGGCAAGGCGCGCGAGGCTGGCGCCTCGGACCAGGAGATCGCTGAGGTCGTCGCTGTCGCAGCCGCGTTGCG
>CAYOOS010000663.1:2028-2662 GCA_964405585.1 uncultured Acidobacteriaceae bacterium
AGCCTGACCGTAGTTCCCGTCGCCCAAGGGACAGGACCAATAGCCTTTCGGCAGTACCCGGGCGTGTGTACAAATTAAGGAGTGGGGAACTCTCTTACGTCCTTGTGTCCCGCCCTTTGCGCTAGAGCGTTTTCGGAATTGATGTATCCGAAATTATCATCGCCGGGCCCATTCAGCCCGGCGGTGATTTTTACTCTCGCAGAGGGCGCTGCGAGCATTACAATGCAAACGATCTGACTCAAATTATGAGACCCCGCGCGGCGCGGTTCAGCGAGTGGCACGCCCAGCTGATTCACTCCGTTGCGCATTGTGGTAGGAGCCAATTTAATTCGGGACGCGCTCATTCAGATATGGAGAAGATCCCCATGAAGGACCCAGTTGTGGGCCGCTCTACGCTCGACACAACCACTCCGGCAGTATCTGCCGAAACGGAAAGCGTGTTTTCTGTGCTCCAGGCAAACACCTTAGTCAAGCAAGGATTGGAGTTTCTTAAGAACGACGATGCGAAGGCGATTGCAGAGCAGAAAGAAATTGTCGCAATCCCGGCTCCGCCATTCAAGGAGAGCGCTCGCGCTGCGGATTATATGAAGCGCTTGCTCGCGCTGGGCCTGAAAGACGTCCGATTGTTGATGGC
>CAYOOS010000664.1:0-2655 GCA_964405585.1 uncultured Acidobacteriaceae bacterium
GGGTCTTCCGCCATTTTCTTGAATTCCTTGTCCGTTTCCAACTCTTTCTTCACCTTGGCGAAGGTATCCAAGTGGCTGAACAGCCGGTCATTGTGTTCGATTTCCACCGGATGCCCGCCGATCCTCAGATTTTCGATGGTGCTGCCAACAAAAGAGAAATGCGAATCGTCTTCTGGAAAAACATTGTAACCTGCGAGCCGCGCCACCACTCGCTCCGCTGTCACGACATCGAGTATATTCAAGCCTTCGACGGTCGCGGTGACCAGTGTGGTGTGGAACTCCTTGTCCTCTTTTTGCTGTTTGCTGCCCGCCACGTGGGAATAACCGGCTTTAAATTGCACGTGGTGGTCCAGGCGAAAATTCTCAACTCGCGCGTTGCCGTAACCTCCAATCGTGGGCAAAGAGGTGGGCGCCTGCACTTCGATAAATCTCGGAATCGGCCTGGTGAATGAGCCACTGAGTGCGAGTCCGTCGGCATGATAATGGAAAACCCGCTTGATTTTGTCAGCCATGAGCTGCTCCTTGGTGGCAGGACGTGCGCCAATTCTGCTGAATTAGGATTCAGATACCACGACAAACGGTACACGAAATACTTCGCTGTTTTGGCCACCAACAACAACTAGTTCGTAATTTCCAGCGTGGACTATACCCCCGCGTATAACGAGGTGCAATTCCTTATTGGATTGCTCGCCGCTGAGGCTGAATGACGTCACGGAGTGCCCGGATGCATCCATCAGCGTGCCGGTATAACTGGAAAAGACCTGAGCGGGGGTGAAATCAAAGTCCAGAGCAAAATTCTCGTTGGCGTGCAGCGTGACGGTTGCCGTGTTTCCGCCTCTGGTAGCCCCCTGCAGGTGATACGAGGACTCGTAGACCTCAGCGACAGATTGCCCCGCTGCTTGTTTCCTCGCGGAAGGAATCGTTACTGCATTCTGGAATATGATGACCGCAGCGAGTGTGGCGAGGGCAGGGACGGCAATCGCGGGCCGCAACCAATGGAACCAGCCCAAACGTTGTGGCCGTGGCGCGCGCGCGGGAATCGTGGAAGAAGCCTTTGTTTCGTCAAAGACCATCCGGCTGGCAGTCACAAAAGTGGTCAAGGCCTTCAGGTCCTGGGTACACTCCGAACAGTCGCAGTAGTGCTCCTCAAACTGTTCACGAACTTCAGGCGTCAATTCTCCCAGGACATATTTTTCAGCGGCTTGTAGCCGCACAGCCTCGCGATGGTCCATTTGCGTCATCCTTAAGATAGTGCCGGGGGAAGTGTTTTCGTATCATCAGGAACCGCTATGCGTGCTGCGACTCAAGGAATTTTCGGGCTGCTGGTCGAAAGTGGCGCGAAAACGGCCTTTGGCCCGATGGAGCAAGACTCGCAGGTACTCCCGATCCACTCCAAATTCCTGGCAGATTTCGTTTTTGTCCTTTTCTTCCAAGAAGATAGCGCGCAGGAGGTCGCGGTCGCGCTGCTTCATTTCGGCCAGGATTTCGCGCACCTTTTCCTTTGTTTCCCTCGAGATCAAGGCGCGCTCCAGATCCAGAATCTTCTCGGGGCCGGGTGACTCCAGATGATCTGGCTGAAGGGGTTGGGTCCGGTACAAATCCCGGGTGTTCTCGTGCAACACGTTCTTACAGATAGAGTTAACGAAAGCCCCGAAGCGTTCGGGTTGGCGAATCCCGCCGTCGCGCCGAAGGATGGCGATCACCCTCATAAAAGTCTCCTGCCGCACGTCATCCACGCGTTCGGGAGGAAGGTACCGGGCGCGCAGCATGATGCCCAGGATACTGCCAAAATAGGTTGCGAAATGCTGCTCGGTCGCCGGTTCTCCGTCCCGGAGACGATCTACATACGACTTGTCGAACGAGAAAAGTTCCAAATTGTCCCCAGTTTGCTGTGGGTGAAGTATAGCTTTGCCTCTGCACAGGAGGCAATGGAACCTTCTTCCCGGAATGAAACGAATTGCCTGCCTTTACCACTACTTGTGGAATGAGGCCAGGCGCAAACAGGGCCTCTTTCTGGGTGAGGGCAGTCACCGACCTCACCTGCCCCTTGGGCGCGTCTTGAACACCTGACACGACCAGGACGCGCCCTTCCTCCTGGCAGTCGGGGAAGGATTGGGCTGAAGGAGGGTACGTGGCAAGTCAAGTACAGATCGCGAATTATCAGATGAGCAACTTTGCGGGGGCGCCAGCCGATCAAAGGAGCGATTTCCGGCCCGCGCGTGACGGGGACCGAGTATGGCTGGAACACACCTCGCAGGCCAAAGCCGCTTCCACGTCCGAAGCGCAAGCACCAGTGGTAGTCGCGCATGGAGTGGAATTCGTTGCATTGCCGGGGAAAGCGGCCATCCTCCAGAGCGTAATCCCGGACGCGATGCGCAACACGATCGGGAATTCCAGAAGTTTCTCCGGATGCATGGTGCTTGTCTCCGAGGAGGAAGCACGACTTGTGACCGTGATAACGCTTTGGACAGGCCGAAACCGCATGGAGCAATGCAACGAAAACGCGAAACAAGTGAAGGCACTGCTGGCGCCTTACGTCGATCGTTTCTTGCGGACGCGAAGACTTGCGGCATTCCTATCGGCTCGATAGCGCATTCATTTTGGAATATTGGAGCGGGAATCAGCCTTGGGGAAGAACGGCGGGGGAGCAACAGT
>CAYOOS010000665.1:0-2654 GCA_964405585.1 uncultured Acidobacteriaceae bacterium
GCACCTTTTCGTAGCTTTACCAGCGATCGTGCGGAGTGGATTCTCTTGCACACCCCTGGGACGAAAGCCGTGTCAGGTCCGATAGAGTGTTGAAGGGTAAACGATTTCCCGAAGGTAGAACGCGTCAGAAGTTCGGATTGCGGAATTCTCAACCCGGCACTGTAGTGACATTAAATAGAAAGGCCGCCGCTTGACCGCACAAAGCACTAGCTGTGTGAGTACCGGTTCGCCCGTGGGCGCGGACTTGCTAAGGGGCGATGAATGCGAACGAAACTGTTATCGACAACAAGGACGCGGTGTAACCGGCTACCAATTCAGGCTCGCATCGGGGAAAATCGAACATCACGAGGATGATCGTAAATCAGGAAGAGCCCGTTAACGCAGCAGGCCCTTTTCGTTGTGAAGAGTCATGCAAAAAGCGCCTGTGAGAAATAGCATTGACAACCCAAATGGAATTGCATAGGTTGTGAGTAAACGCTTTCTTGGAATTCCTGAAGGAGGCTTGGAATGAAGTCCCCCATTAATCGAAGAATGTTTCTGAAATCCACGGCTGTGGTGGCTGCAACCGCGTATGCCGCCCGCGCGCTTCCCGGGTTGGCCAATTCGGACCGGGGCCAGGTGGCAATCAACACGCCACTTAACGTCTTCCCTTATCAGAACGTGAAACTGCTGGACGGCCCGATGAAGCTGCAGTTCGAGCAAAATCACGAGCGATACCTGAAACTGGACGACGATCGGATGCTGAAGGTGTTCCGTCAAGTTGCAGGATTACCGGCTCCAGGCGCGGACATGGGTGGTTGGTACGATCTCACCGGATTCAGCCTGGACCACACTGACTTTCACGGATTTATCGCCGGACACAGTTTTGGGCAATACGTGTCCGGGCTTGCGCGTGCATACGCCGTGACGGGGTCGGAAGCGACACACGCAAAGGTGAATCGTCTGGTAAAGGGTTATGCAGAAACGCTGGACGACAAGGCGAAATTCTTCGCTGGTTACCGTCTGCCCGCCTACACTTATGACAAGCTTTCGTGTGGCTTGATCGATGCGCACGAGTTCGTACACGATCCCATGGCGATGGATGTGCACAAGAAGCTGAGCCAGGCGATCCAGGCGTATCTGCCAGAGAAGGCGCTTTCGCGCGCTGAGATGCGGGCGCGTCCTCACAAGGACACGTCGTTCACCTGGGATGAAACCTATACACTGCCCGAAAATCTCTTCCTGGCCTACCAGCGGAGCGGGGATCCGTTTTACCGGGATTTTGCGAAGCGCTTCCTGGAAGACGACACTTATTTTGATCCCTTGGCAGAGGGAAACAATGTGCTTCCCTTTGAACATGCTTACAGCCATGTGAATGCATTCAGCTCCGCGATGCAGGCGTACATTACCCTGGGCAGCGAGAAACACTTACGGGCGGCAAAGAATGGTTTTGAGATGCTTCTGACAACGCAGAGCTTCGCGACCGGCGGGTGGGGACCGAATGAAGGATTTGGCGAGCCCAACACTGGGCAATTGGGAGACAGCTTGCGGACAACGCACGCCAGTTTTGAGACGCCTTGCGGCGCTTACGGCCATTTCAAGATTGCACGTTACCTTCTGCGCGTCACAAAGGATGCCCGCTACGGCGATACCATGGAGCGCGTGCTCTACAACACGATCCTAGGAGCATGGCCGATTCAGGCGGACGGCACATCGTTCTACTACTCCGACTATGCGACCACCGGCAAGAAAGTCTGGTACAGGGATAAGTGGCCGTGCTGCTCGGGAACATTTCCGCAACTTGCCGCTGACTATCATATCAGCACGTATTTGCGTTCCGATGACGGCGTGTACGTCAACCTGTTCACACCTTCCACGGTGCGTTGGACGGAAGGCTCTGGAGAATATGGGCTGACACAGGAAACGCATTACCCGATGGAAAATAGGGTTCGCATTAAAGTGGCGGCTTCGCAACCCGTGGAATACACGTTATACGTGCGGATTCCGGGATGGACAAAGGATCCGGTGCTTGCAGTGAACGGGAAGCGAGTTACCGAAGGCGTCCAGCCTGGCACGTTTGCAGCAGTGCGACGTGCCTGGAAAGAGGGCGATGTCGTCGAACTGGAACTGGCCATGCCACTTCGGCTGGAACAAGTGGACGTGCAACATGCAGATCAGGTGGCGCTGCTCCGCGGGCCTCTTGTCCTTTTTGGTGTGGCCGATTCCCAGCCTAGCTTTGAAAAGGCGGAGCTGCTGCGAGCCAAGCCAGCAAACAACACCACGGGAGATTCCATCGCCAACGCTGCCGATGGCAAGCCCATCTCCATGCGTCCTTTTATGGGTATCAAAGAAGAGAGCTACAGCACCTACGTGTCGCTGAAATCCTGAATTGACTTTGAACCTCCGGCGGTCTTGAGGATTTGGCGGGAGTTTACGCCTTGCAGACCGCTTTTGGAGGCAGGATCTCGCCCGAGGCCTTGAGGGCCTACCATTACTCGCAACCGTCCCACTCCTTCGCGAAAAGTGACTAGCCGGTTCGCGATCACCTTTTTCTACTGCTCGTGTAGACTGTTGGGCCGGTAGATTTCGTTGTCGACAGTTTGAAATTGGCCAGTCCGCAGTGGAGGCGTGGATCGTTGCAGATCCCGATGCAATGGGAGGTTTCTACAAGAAGG
>CAYOOS010000666.1:0-2649 GCA_964405585.1 uncultured Acidobacteriaceae bacterium
GGAGGCGGGGAGGGGCTTTTCTTTTTCAAATTTGTGAATGTCGATGGCGTCTTTTTTGGGCTCGGGTTCCTTGGGCTTGGGCTCTTCCTTATTGAGACCTTTGCTGAGGTCCACAGTGCTGCTGTCGGGAGAGGTGATGGTGGGTTGCGGCATGGGGATGCCTGCACTGCTGACGAGAGTGACCTTGGCGCTGGAATCGCTGCCTCCGCCACCGATGCCGCCCCAAGCGTTGCCGGTGCGCTGGACCCAGACGCCGACGAGGAGGAGTGCGGTGAGGGAAATGTGAAACCAGGCCGAGTAACCGAGGAAGCGGTTGAAGGAGAGGTCGTCGATGGTGTAGGCGGTGCGCGGCATGGGGTTAGAACGCGTTGAGGGAAGTTTCTTGCACGGGTTAGTGCCTGCGCTCGGAGATGGGTTCGGTGACGATGCTTACGTTGGTGAAGCCGGCTACGCGGAGGGAATCGACTACGGTGGCGAAGCTGCCGAAGGGAACGGTTTCGTCGCAACGGAGGAAGACGGCGTCCGGGGGATGCTTGAGCTGTTTGCGAATTTTGTCGGGGAGCTGATGGATATTGACGGGATCGTTTCCCAGGTAGATGCGCTGGGCCTTGTCAATGGTGACGACCAGGCGCTGCTCGGTGATTTCCTTGACGGTGTGGGTTTTGGGGAGATCGACTTCGATGCCGGATTGCAGGATGGGAGCGGTGATCATGAAGATGATCAAGAGGACTAGGACGACGTCGATGAACGGCACCATGTTGATGTCGGAGAGGGACGTTTGCGTGGATTTGGCTAGTTGGGGCATGGTCGGTCTCTCATCGGTTGCGGTTGGGGATACGGATATCGGATATCAGCGACCAGATATCAGGAAACAAGAAAGAACTAACGCAGAATTCGCAGAGGACACGGAGATCGCAGAGATCGGAAATCCTGGCGGATTGGCTTACGGGGCGCATGTCAGGTGAAGGTCTTTTCGATTTGGGCGGCGAATTCCAGGGCGAAGGAATCCAGGCGCTGGGCCAGATCGCGGATGTGTTGGAGAAAATGGTTGTAGGCGATTAGGGCGGGGATGGCGGCGAAGAGGCCGGCGGCAGTGGTGACGAGGGCTTCGGCGATGCCGGGTGCGACGGCGCGGAGGCTGGCTCCACCAGCGGTACCGAGGCCGGAGAAGGCGTCAATGATGCCCCAGACGGTGCCGAAGAGGCCGATGAAAGGAGTGACGCCGGCAGTGGTGGCGAGCCAGGACATGCCTTTTTCGACGCGGCGGACCTCTTCGGTGGCGGCGAGTTGCATGGCGACGGTGATGGCGCTGAGGCTCTTTATCTTTTGCGGAGTGGGATTGCCGGAGCCGGTGACTTGCGATTGGAGTTCACGATAGCCGGCGGCGTAGACGTTAGCAAAAGGCGAACCCGCGTTGACGAGGCCTTGCGGGTTGGCAACGCCTTTGGTGGCGCGGAAGATTTTCAGGAATTGGTCGCTTTCGCGGCGGATGCGTCCGAAGATGCCGAGTTTCTGGAAAATGAGCGCCCAGGAGACGAGGGAGAAGAAGAGAAGTAAGACGAGGACGACACGAGCGACCCAGCCGGTTTGCGCGATGATATCGAAGATGTTGCCGATGAAAATGGCGGAGAACAGAAAAATGGCGATAGCCCCTCAGGAAAGCGTAAATTTTACGGCCCAATGCAACGTAACACACGGGTGGAACATGGTCAAAAGAATATAGATGCGGGATGGAGCGGAAGAGTTCACTGGGGGGAGAGGGACGGTAACACAGAGTTCACAGAGATAAGAACACAGAGGGCACAGAGTTAGGAGAAGAGAAGAAAGAAAGATAGGAAAGCTTAACGCAGAGGCACAGAGGTCGCAGAGAAGAGTTAGACGAGAGAACCTGGGAGAGACGGAAAGCACGAGAAAGAAGGGAAACCCAAGAAACCCCAAGAGGGATTTCTCTCTGCGCGGCCCGACGCGCCGAAAGACGGCGCGGAAGAGAAGATCGGGCCGCTCCGCTCGAAATGACGGGGTTGGGGTTTTCGGAATGTGGACGAAAGAAAACCCAAGACCCAGGCACTCGCCTGCGGCGGGCTTGGGGAAAGCGGGTTCGAGGATTGCGCGTTGGGACGGGGTTAATTGGGTTGGAGTTTTTGGAGATCGCGCCAGTTGATTAGGATGAAGTGCTGGTCTTTTAGGAACTTTTGGAAGTCGGGGCTTTGGACTACATCGAAATCGTCTTGACGCCATTCGGCGCCCCAATCGGGATGATCGAAGGTGGCGCCTTGGATTTCGGCGTCGTTGTGGGCGAGGTGAACGATCAGTTGATAGGTGCCGGGAGGAAGAGGCTTGAGGATCTTTTTGTAGGTCTCGAGCCATTGGGATTTGGGGACGCCGGGCATCATCTCAAGCATGCCGTCGAGGATGATCGTATTCGGAGCGAGGTGGAGAGAGGAGAGATCGGCGTCGTGGCCATCGACTTTGTGGGCGAGAAAGACGGGGAGATTGTAGGCTTGGCCGGTGGCTAGATAGACCTTGATGAGATCTTCGGAGCTGGTGATTGTGCCCATGTGGGTATCGAGGTGGGAGAGATGAATGCCAGCGGATTTGGCTTTATCAACCTGCGCGTGGGTTTCAGTGGCGACGTCGGACATTTTGGCG
>CAYOOS010000667.1:0-2649 GCA_964405585.1 uncultured Acidobacteriaceae bacterium
CTTTCCGCGTCGAGGGCAAGAAGACGATGGGCTATGAGTTGGTCGAGCAGCTGGGATGGGAGTATCCCGATGCCGTCTTCTACCCGACCGGTGGCGGAGTTGGACTGATTGGCATGTGGAAAGCCTTTCAGGAACTCGAAGATCTTGGGTGGGTGACAGGGAAGCGGCCCAAGATGATCGCGGTGCAGGCCGCGGGATGTGCTCCCGTTGCACGAGCCTACGACACTGGAGAAGCGGTAAGCCAGATGTGGCAGGGTGCCGCAACATTTGCGTCGGGGCTTCGCGTGCCGAAGCCCTACGGCGACTACCTGATCCTCGACGCGGTGCGGGAGTCTGAGGGCACCGTTGTCGCCCTGTCGGATGAGCAGATATTTGTGTCGCTAAAGGACTGGGCTTCGCAGGAAGGTATCCTGATGTCGCCCGAGGGCGCGGCGGCGACCGCGGCCTACGATCATCTGATCGGCACCGGGTTTCTGAAGCCTTCCGATCGTGTCGTCCTATTCAATACAGGCTCGGGAAATAAGTACACCGACGTCCTGGCGCAAGCGCTAGGGCTTACCCACGCGGGCTGATATGGGATGGTGCCCTCGTAGTAGAATCGGCCTTACGCGCAGCAGGGGCATCTGTCGGCGTGATTCTTAGGACGAGTTACCACGACAGAGGCGATGCAGAAACTTTCCGCACCACAGAACCTGACTGCTCTTGCCTACGAGAGCATCAAGAAAAGCATTCTGGAAGGCAATCTCGGCCCTGACGTTCGGCTGACTGAGGAGTCCTTGTCCCAGCAGCTCGGCATCAGCAAGTCGCCGATACGCGAGGCGCTCAACGGCTTGCAGAACGAAGGCCTGATCCGAATTGAGCCACGTCGGGGCGCTTATCTAAGGCGTTTCACTGCCAAGGAAGTGGAAGATCTCTATGACCTGCGTGAAGCGCTTGAGGTCTATGCTGTTTCCGCCGTAAAGATCACGCCCGAACTCATCGGTGAATTGAAAGCCAGTGTCAAACGCACGGGAGAGCACATAAAATCTCACGATAAGACGAGTCACATCGAAGAAGACGCGCGGTTCCACGGCGCTATTGCCAAGGCGACGGGCAACGGTGAGCTTTGTCGCGTTCTGGAAAACATCCAGAATCAGATTTGGCTGCTTCGCTGTCAAACTTATGACCTATCTTCCAGTTCAGCGCCTAGGGCACATGCCGCAATTCTCCGCGCACTTGTCGCAGGCGACCAAGAGAAGGCCCAGACTGCAATGCGAGAGCACATCAGCAACGTACGAGTCAGGCTGCTAGATTTCCTGAGGGCATCTGCCGAGTGATCTGCTAAGCCGCCGCATAGGGACTCAGAGCAGAGAGTAGCTTGACAACAATAATTAATCTGGAAACCTGTTGACACGCATCTGATATCTGATATATTTCCACCTATGCACCCAAGCGGTTCCATCTTGAGTCTAGAACAGATCGCGAATTGCGCGTGCATTTGTCGTTGTCGATGTTGCTAACGCACACTCCGTGCGAATCCCCCCTCTAATTCAATAGTCGCTTTTCAGAAGTTCTGCTGCAGTCGTGCATCTACTGCGCTGTGGATTTCTGATTGACCTCGACGTGCGCCTGCTCGTTGACTTTTGTCTTCGTGAACCGGTGTCGCCGATGCGGCGCAGTCGTGTAACTGCGTGCTCCCGCACGCCTACAGCGTTAAGTCTCGCGCCATAGGATCGTCATGCGTTCAACCCATTTTCGTAAGTTCTTGCTTGCGTCGCTGATCTTCTTCTCGCCAGTGAACCATCTGATCGCTCAAACACTAACCAGTGCTACGGTAGTCGGTACCATTACGGATTCGACTGGTGCAGTCGTGGCTCATGCCATCGTCAGGATTCGTCAGCCTGAGACTGATGCCATCAGCACCACAGTTACTGGTGCGTCTGGCCGCTATAGGTTCCCCTTTCTCAAGCCTGCGGACTACGAGATCACCGCCGAAGCAGGCTCTCTGGGTGCGTCGCCGGTGCAGATCCACCTGCTGGTCGGGCAGGAACAATCGGTCAACCTGAAGCTCGCAGTGAAGGCCGTCCAGCAGACCGTGGAAGTGGACACCTCAGCCGGCCTACTGCAAACGGAAAACGGGAATAATCTCACCGACTATAGCCAGCAGTACATCGAAAACACGCCGGTGAATGGCGGCGATATTACCAATATTGCCTTCTCCACACCAGGAGTTCGCATCAACGTCGGCGGAGGAAACGCAAACTTCAACGTGAATGGTTTGCCGTTCAACTCAGTGTTATTCACGGTCAATGGCGCAGACATCGTGGAGCCGTACAACAACAACAACAAGTCCGGTTCCAGCAACAACACGCTGGGAGCCAATGACGTGGCCGAGGCCTCGGTCATCACCAACGCCTACAGCGCACAGTACGGCCGCGAAGCTGGCGCCCAGGTGAACTACATCAGTAAGTCAGGTACGAACCACATCCACGGCAATCTTGTTGAGAACTATAACGGCTCGTTTCTAAACGCAAATGACTACTTTAATAATGCCAACGGGACGCCTCGCGCCCGCGCTGTGGCCAACCAGTACGCTGCGTCCATCGGCGGCCCTATCGTCAAGGACAAGGTCGCTGTCTTCTTCAATACCGAAGGTCTTGACTACGATAC
>CAYOOS010000668.1:0-2380 GCA_964405585.1 uncultured Acidobacteriaceae bacterium
TTGAAATCGCCTGGCATGTTTCCTCCTGATTTTTCTTTGACCATTAACCGATCAGTTTTTCGAGATAAATTTTCGAGGCGCGTACATCTTCCATCTGCTGCGGACCGGAAGTTTCCCGTTCGATGGTGACCGCACCGCGATAGTCCAGTTCCTTCAAACGAGCGATGATGCGCGGAAAATCCACTTTGCCTTTTCCGATGGGAACTTCCTCGCCGAGATCCTTTGGATTCGTGGGCCAGAGGCCGTCCTTGGCGTGAATTCCCTGCACGTAAGGGCCAAGCAACTCGATGGCGTCAACGGGATTCGCCTTGCCATAGAGAATAAGATTGGCGAGATCGAAATTGACGCCCTGATTGTCCAGGCCCACGTCCTGCATGGCGCGCACCAGGGTGATGGGAGTCTCCTGCCCAGTTTCGTAGCGAAAATTCTGGCCGTTGCGCTTGCAGTAGCCGACGACGTCGCGCAACGCGCTGACCGTTTCCTTGTAAACGGGGTCATTGGGATTTTCCGGGATGAAGCCGCAATGGGTCTGAACGGCGGGAATGCCGCACTGCTTGGCGAAGTCCGAAGCTTTCTTGATGTGGTCGATGCGCGCGGCGCGCGTCTCGCGCGGGACCAGGCCAATGGTCAGCGGCCCCTGGTAAAAATCCCACATCTCTTTGCCGGGTCCACCGACGACCAGCGACGTTGCTTCAATGGCATATTTTTCGAGAGCCTGACGCAGAGGAGCGACTTGCGCCAACTCGACATCGTCCACATACACCTGGCACGAGGGAAAACCGAGATTGTGGACCTTGGCGATGGCGGCGTCGGGATCGTTGCCGATGCCGAGAATCAGGCCGAGGCGCAACGGCTTCTTGCCTTCGTTGGAGGGAACAGCCGGTGCTTTTTGCCCGGAGTCTGCTGCCGGCCTTGACTTGGCCGCGGCAGCCTCAGCGCCGATGGCCGGAAGTTTCAGCGGGTTCAGACCAACTGCCAATGCACCTGCAGAGGCTTGCAAAAAAATGCGACGATTTTGTTTGTTCATGATGGGGAATTCCGTGTCTTGCTTCATAGGGGAAAACTATCACTAACGCGGGATGAAACAAATCAGATTCAGCGGTGGGGCAAAAACTGTTCGATGCCAGAAAGGCTGCTCGATTATCTGCGGTCACGGAGCAAAAAAAAGGGGCACATCCGCGAACGGATGTGCCCCTTGCTTGGGGGTGGTTAGAAGTAAAGCTTCAAGGCCAGCTGGATGTTACGCGGCAAGTGCGTATTGGTCAGCGAGCCAAAAGACGGATCGTCGACGTTGCTGTCAACGCTGTTGAAATTGGCATGGTTGAAGGCGTTGAAGAATTCGCCCCGGAACTGCAACCGGAAGCGTTCGGAAATGCTGATGTTCTTGATGAAGCCGATGTCCCAGACCTGCTGTCCCGGTCCGAGGATTTGGCCATTCGTCGAGGTGCCGAAGTGTCCGACGGCATCCGTGAAGGCGGATGGGTTGAACCATTGGCTAACTGTTTTGGGATAGCTGATGGCGGTCGACGTCCTGTCGGCGCGGGGATAGTAAATTCCCAATCCACCATCACCAGCGCCCAGCGTTGAGTTGTAATTGCTGAACGGATCGGCGTTTTGGTAGATCGTGAGAGGCTGACCGGACTGGATGGTGGTGATGCCGGAGATTTCCCAACCACCGAGCACATGGCCCACAAGCCCTTGCTGTCCCCTATACCAAGGCAGATCGTAGACATAGTTGAAGACGAGGAGTTGAGGCGTGCTGTAGCCCGACGGACCATAGTCCATTTTCAGATCGTAGGTATCGTTGGCGGGTGAACCCCGGTCATCGGTGTTTGTGGTCAGGTTCTTGGACCAGGTGTAGGCCACGCCAATATTGAGGCCCCGGCTTACCTGGCGATTCAAGGTTATCTGCAACGAGTTGTAATTGCTGGTGAACTCAGGATTGCGCGACGTAATCCTGCCGAAGCCGGCATAGGGGCGAAGCGCATTGACGTTTACGAAGTCAGTGGATTCCGCGGCGGTGGTAGCGGCATCGGAAGCTAGACGAGTCGCAAGCAGGGGCTGGTTCAAGTCCACATCGCCAAGCAGATGGGTTCCCAAGCCGCCCACGTAGGCAACTTCCAGCTTGGTATTAGGCAAAATTTCCTGCTGCACCGAGAGGTTATAGGCGGTGTAGTAGGGAGTATGCCACGCTGGAGAGCCGGTGGCGGTGAGGCCCGCCGGACCGAGAGATGGGCCTGCCGGAGTACCCGCGAGAATGTTGTCGAAGGGACCGGCCGGAACGTTGCTGGACTGTACGAGAGGAGGATCAGCAAAAGCATTCTGTTCGAATATGCCGTTCAGGGTGCGGTCGTAGAAGAGGCCATAGCCACCACGGATG
>CAYOOS010000668.1:2390-2642 GCA_964405585.1 uncultured Acidobacteriaceae bacterium
ACGCAATACAGTCTTGCCTTTGCCAAAGGGATCATAGGCAAATCCGAACCGCGGCGCGATGTTCCCCTTGCCGTTGGGATTGATGGTGGACCCGTAAGGAGAGCACGTGGCGGTTGGCGCGATGGCTTGCGCGGCGGTGCATGCAGCGCCGACCGGGAGAATCAGGCCGTTGCCATAATTGGATGCGTTTATGCCCTGCCCAGCGACCATCGTGCCGTAATTCGGATCAATCACCGGTGCAAGCGAGGATTT
>CAYOOS010000669.1:0-2638 GCA_964405585.1 uncultured Acidobacteriaceae bacterium
CAGAGAGATTCCTCGCCTCGCTCGGAATGACGGTGACATTTGCAGACTGAGAGTTGCTTACACCGTAAAAGCGGCGGCGAGCCGCCGCAGTCCAAGTTAGCCATGGACGAGGTCGCGGAGGAGTTTTTCAACTTTGGCGCGCTCTTGGGCGTATTCTTCCGCGGAGATCGTGCCGGCTTGCTTGCGAAGTTCTAGACGGAAAATCGCATCTTTCAGGGAATCGAGGCTTGCGTTCACCTGGGCGTTGACGTCGGCTACGCTTGTTGGCGGCGCAGATTTCGAGGCCTTGGCGGCTTTGGAGGACTTACGCCGTGCGTCGGGTGCGTCCTCAAGATCGCCGGCGGGGCCAGCCGCTACAACAACTTGTTTCCGCGAAAGCAAGAGTGCGCCAAGAGCAAAGAGCGCGGCGAGGCCGATCATCAGAATCCATTTAAAGTCGTCGAGGCGCCCGGGGACGGCCTGGATGTTTTCATCCTCGGTACGCGAGTTCCCTTCCTGACCGGGTTGCTGACCTTGATCGTTACCCGCGTCGGCGGCTTGCGGACTGCCAACGCCGGAGAGCTTCACGGTAAGGATTGCCTTGGCGGCCAGCGGGTCGTGCGTGTACACCATCATCCCCTGTTCTTGCCCTGCCGGTTTCAAGCCATCGCCGGAAACGGTGACGCCTGGCGGGGCGACAACCAGCATTTTCAGACCGGCGTATGCGGCTGGCAGTTTCACAGTAGCGGCGTTCGCAGGATAGGCGAGCTCGTAAGAGAGGCGGATGCTGGTCTCGCCGGGGCGGAAGGGATAGGCGATGGCGAAGCGGCCCTTGCCTTTGTCAATGGAAGCCTGGGGAACGGCCATACCGAGCGAACTGATGGTGCTGACCTGCTGCATTTTGGCGTTTTCCGGAATCGCGAAATCGAAATTTCCTTCCGTGCGGAAATAGGCGACCGGAGGATTGGAATTATTCAGGACGTGATACTCTTCGGCGCCGATGAGCTTATCGCCGTTGGGCTGAAAGATGATGATGTGGGAATCCGGGGTGATGGACTTGGAATCCTTGGAGGTTTCGTAGATTTCCACTTCCACTTCCGGACGGCCGGGGGGAAGGAAGGTGTTGAAAGAATTGTCGTGATATGTGGCGCGAATCAGGATGGGCCCGGTGCCAATCTTGTCGCTGGTTACGGTGAACTGGCCTTGCGCGTCGCTTGTGGCGGAGCCGACTTCCACCATGCCTGCCGTGGGATTCAAAAGAGTGACGGGAATGCCTGGAGTGGGCTTGCCGGTGGTGCGATTGATGACCGTGCCATGAACGGTGCCTGCGTAAGCGGCGGAGGCGATGAAGAGAGCGGCAAAGATCGTAAGAAAGATTCGCGGAGAGAACCGAGTCATCGAACGCTCCGCTCCGTTGTGGCGGGCTTGACGCCGCGAGGGCGGCGCACCTGGAATTCGGTGGCCTGCTCGATTTCGGTGAGGATGACTGCGGCTTCGTTCTCCAGAGTGTTCTTCATCGTCTCGTAATCGCCCTCGGAATATTTTCCGGCGCGATATTCGAATTTCAGGTCGCGAAGATTGTCATAGATGAAATCGCGACGTTCCATTAGTTGATCGAGCTTGGTGCGGTGGGGAGCGAGGTCGGAGGCGTCGGGATGAATGTAAAAGACAAAAAGAAAGACGGCGACGGCGAGGCCGAGACAGGCGCCAATGGCGGACAGGTCCTGCAGGTTCACCGCGAGTGCGAGAAATGCTGCCGCGAGAATCACGTTAGTCCTCAGTCTCCCGGGCGGCTTGCGCCCGTCCACGTTCCATGGCTTCCGGGGAAATTTTGGCGCCCGACGCGGTGACAGGAGCAGCCGCGTCCACGCCGACGGCTTGCGGCCGTTTGCGCCACCGGGAAATGACAAAGAGCACCAGAGCCGCACCGAGAACGAAATAAGCGATTGGCATGCCCCAGGCGATCAGGCTAAATCCGGATTTGGGGGGCTCGGCGTAAACGGTGGTGCCAAATTGCTGGACGAAGGCCTGCGTGATGGTGGCTTCGGAATCGCCGCGATTCACCCAATCTCCCAAGTTTTTCAGCATCGCCGCGGACATCGTGCAGCCAACGTGGTTGCATTGCGTGAGGACCTGCGAGCAGCCACACATGCACTGGAACTTGCCGCCGATGGCTTTGACGCGATCCGTCTGCTGTTGTTGGGCGATGAGGGGAAGCACACTCAACGCGGCGACGAAGACGAGAGCGAGGAGATTGCGACGCTTAATCATGGCCTTCCCTTAAGGTAACGGAGGGCGTGAGTGCGGGAGCGACGGGGGAGACGGCCGGTTGTGTTACGGCGGAGAGCACCAGAGCGGCGCGGCGATTTGGCATCAACGCCAGCAGCGTGCCCATGACGACCCAGACGCCACCCAGCCAAATCCATTTGACCAGCGGGTTCAGGAAGGCGTGAATCACGGGGAGATTCGTGTCCGGGTCCATTCCAGCGAAGACGACGTAAACATCCTCACGTAATGTGGAATAGATGGCCACCATTGTGCCGTTGGCCTGATCGCGGCCCTGAAAGGCGCGTTTTTCCGGGTACAGCATCATGATCTGCTTGTGGCCCTTCATGACTTCGACGATCATGCGCTCGGCGGTGTAATTTTTCTCGGGTTT
>CAYOOS010000670.1:0-2635 GCA_964405585.1 uncultured Acidobacteriaceae bacterium
CTTTTGCGGCTGGAGCCAGGCTCGATCGTGGAATCGAAAAATGTTAATGGTGCCGACCTTCCCATCTTTGTGAATTCCCGGCTCATCGGTTGGGCGGAATTCGAAGTGGTAGGGCAGCGCCTCGCGATTCGCTTGACGGAACTTGCCTGAGGAGCATCGAAATGCCGGAAACTTTCGGAGAAAAGTCGCGCGATTTGCCTTGGAATGCCGCCGGATTCTTCCGGCCCATCCTTGAGGCGGTTGCCCGGGGCATCCGCCAGATTCATGTGCGCCGCAAGATTCACAACCTGCGTCTTCAAGAAACGTTGGCTCTGGGAGACAAGCGTTTCCTCGCCGTTATCGAATGGAATAACGAAAAACTCTTGATCGGTGTCACAGCGCACACGATCACGTTACTCGAGCCCCAATCCGAGAAAGAAGTGCGGAAGTTCGCTTGGGAAAAGGAGCGGATTGCGTGAAGCGTTCTTCTCCCAGCTTAGCCATGTTCAAACGCGTTGCAGTCACGCTCGCTATTTGCGCTCTTGCTCTGCCCGCCCGCATCCTGGCTACACCCCAACAGACGGTCATCCAGCTTCCCGGAATGACGGTGCGTTCGGATTCCACACCAGTCACCATCATCGTCTTACTGACTCTGCTCACGCTTCTTCCCGCCATTCTTCTTTCGATGACTCCCTTTGTGCGCATCCTCATCATTTTCCATTTTCTCCGCCAGGCCCTTGGCACTCAGACCGCGCCCACGAACCAGACGCTCGTAGGTCTCTCTCTGTTCCTCACCTATTTCCTGATGCAACCCGTAGTGATGGGCATTAATCAGCAAGCCATTCAACCGTACGAACAGGGCAGGCTCACCGTCTGGCAAGCGCTGGACAAAGGCGCCGTCCCAATGCGCCACTTCATGCTGAACTACACGCGAGAGAAAGATCTCGCCCTTTTTCTCGAAATGAGCAAGGAGCCCCGCCCGCAAAAGCCCGATGACCTGGCTATGCGCATCGTCATTCCGGCTTATGTCCTTTCGGAATTGAAGACCGGTTTCCAAATTGGCGCCGTGCTCTTTCTGCCGTTCCTTGTCATTGATCTGGTGACGGCCTCGGTGACCACTTCTGTCGGCATGTTCCAGCTTCCCCCGGTGGTCATTTCCACCCCTCTCAAAATATTGCTGTTCGTTGTCGCAGACGGCTGGAACCTCGTCGTCGGCTCCATGCTGCGGAGTTTTCAGGTGTGAGGTGAAACCATGACGCCCGAACAGGTAGTCGCGCTGGCACGGCAAACCATCGAAGCCGCCTTCTGGGTTGCGGCGCCGGTGCTTCTTTCGGCGATGGTGATCGGCCTGATCATCAACGTCGCGCAGGTTTTGACTTCCATCCAGGACACCACTGTTTCCACCGTTCCAAGGCTAACCGCCGTCGGCGTCATCCTGTTTGTGTTGGCGCCGTGGATTTTGCACCACCTGGTTGCGTTTACGCGTGCGCTATTCGGCGATTTCCGTTTGTACACGCGATGAAAGGGGCGGCGTGATCTCATCGTACGAAATCATCATCATGCATGCGGCCGCGGTCGGCTTGCGTGTTGGCGGTGTGTTTACGTTCATGCCGTTTTTTGGCAGCGTGGCTATCCCTCCGCAAATTAAGGCCATTCTGGTGCTCCTGTGCACCATCGCTCTGTATCCCGTGGTCCCGCTTTCCCTCGCGCCGTTCTCGATTTCCGCTCTGACGCAGCTCGGTTTCACGGAGTTGACCCTCGGACTGCTGATCGGGCTCTGTCTGCAATTCGTGTTTGAAGCCGTGCAGATCGCCGGGCAGATCACCGGCTTCCAGTTGTCGTTCTCCCTGGTGAACGTAATCGACCCTCAGACTGACGTGGACACGCCGGTGCTGGCGAACCTGCAGCAACTCATCGTGTTGTTTCTCTTCCTTCAACTCAACGTGCACCACTGGATCCTCCGGGGCATTGCAAAAAGTTTTGAACGCGTCCCGCCGGGCACCATCGTCTTCTCCATTCAGCATGTCCGCGATCTCTTTCATGCCGCTGCTGGCATGTGGACTGCCGGATTGCAGCTTGCCGCGCCCGTCCTTCTGGCCACGGTGATTCTTGACGTCACCGTCGGATTCGTCAGCAAGGCCGCGCCGCAAATGCCCGCGCTGTTTCTCAGCATTCCCCTGAAAACCCTTTTGGGCTATGTCGTTCTGGCCATGGCCGTCGGGCTGTGGCCGGGATTCTTTGAAAGAGAATTTAGCAATGCGCTGGCCTGGAGCTGGCGCCTGCTGGAATTGTCGCACTGAAGGAACATAATTTTGCCGGACAATCGCACAGAAAAGGCTACACCTCGCCGGCGCCTGAAAGCGCGCGAACACGGACAAGTCCTCCGCAGCCGTGATCTCGTTTCGGCCATCACTCTGTTGGGTTTGGTGTTCTGCATGGCCTGGCGGCCCCAAGCCTGGATTTCAGGTTGGCGTTCTTACTTTGCGAACCTGCTAGACTCGGCCATCTCCACTCATTGGGATGGAGGTCTTCCGTTATGGTCGGCCACCGGCACGGCTGTTCTATTCGGGGTCGGTCCGTGGCTCGCCGTGGCTTTTGGAGTCGCGGTGGTCAGCACCCTGGCGCAAGGAGCGCCCACCTTCGCTGCAGAGGCGCT
>CAYOOS010000671.1:0-388 GCA_964405585.1 uncultured Acidobacteriaceae bacterium
CAAGATCGGCGGAAACGATTTCCTGATCCTCAATCAACAATTCAATACGCTGATCAAAGCCGGCCTGCCCATCCTGCGCGCGCTGGACCTGTTAGCCACGCGCGCAACCGCTCCCAAACTGCGGCCTGTCTTGACGCAGATTCGCGACCGCGTACGGGAAGGGAAGTCGCTTTCGGAAGCGGTTGACGAAGCCGGCGTGTTCTCCAAAATGTATTCGACGGCCATTCTGGCTGGGGAAAAGAGCGGCAACCTTTCCGGCGTGCTGGATTACTTTATTGCGTACCAGCGAGTAAGCACGGGGGTAAAGAAAAAGATATTGGCGACGCTGGTGTACCCGACGCTGCTGGTGTCGGTGGCATCCATCATCGTGACCTACCTGGTAACCGTG
>CAYOOS010000671.1:398-2625 GCA_964405585.1 uncultured Acidobacteriaceae bacterium
CAAAAGTGGAAGGTAGACAATTTTTTTTATCTGGGCGAATTAGCGCTGCTGGCTGCATATCGAGAACAGGGAATTGGGAAACAGATGTTGTTGCAAATGGAAGAATTGGTAAAGAAGAAACAGAAGTATCCCGAAATTTGCCTTGCTCTACAAAGATCTGGGCGTGGATTTGCCCGGTCCCACGAAACTCCTGGTTACCGTGACGGTGGACTACCGTTATTACATTCTGGGTTTAATAGCGGCGTTCTTCCTGACCTTGCTGGGCATTTTTTTCTGGTCCCGCAGCGAAGAAGGCGGAGTGGCGTTTGACAGAATGAAGTTTCGCATACCCATCCTCGGCGAAACTCTGCTGAAATTCCAGGTAGCCCAGTTTTGCCGCACCCTGGCCACGCTGTTGACGGGGGGCACGCCTCTGGTAAGTGCGCTGCAGACAGCTTCGGAGTCGATTACCAGTAAGCTGGTGCGCGGCACCGTGGGGCGCGCGACGCAGATGGTGCGCGAGGGCGAATCACTGCACGGGGCTCTGTCTTCCAGCAGAGTGATGCCGGAAATGGCACTGGATATGATCGAGGTGGGCGAGTCCAGCGGCGCACTGGCACCCATGCTGAACAGCGTGGCGGAGTTCTACGAGGAAGAGGTCGGCCTGCGACTGGGAGCGATGGTAGCGGTGATCGAGCCCGTTATTCTCATATTCATGGGTCTTCTGGTAGCCTTTATATTGATTTCGCTCTATTTGCCGATTTTCTCGTTCTCCATCTCGGGAGCAGGAAAGTAAGGATCGTGATCGTTTATGGCCACAGTTGATCCCAATGTCCACGATCCAATGGTGCCGGGCGGCGCGCCGGACGCGGCGCAGGAACGCGAACAGGCACGGCGTCTGGCGGAGCGTTACCGTTGCGGGTTTATTGACCTGACGGAACAGCGCATTGACCCGGAGTTGTTCCGCACCATTCCAGCGGACCTGATGTTTCGTTACAACTTTGTGCCTCTGGTGACGCACAACAACACTCTGGTGATCGCCGTGGCCGATCCCGGCATGGTGATTCTGAGCGATGAATTGCCACTGCTGTTGGGAAAGAAGCTGGCATACAAGGTTGCCACGCCGCGGCAGATCGGCGACCTGCTGAAACGCACGGAGCAATCGCAGCGCGTTCTGGAGCAGGCCACGGAAGCGTTCACGCTGCAGGTTTCCAAGGACGAGGAAGAGGGCGACGAGACCATATCGGGGGATCGCTTGACGCGCGATTCCACGGTGAGCCCCGTTGTAAGGCTTGTCGAAACGGTCATCTTCACAGCGCTGGAACGCAGGGCAAGCGACATACATATTGAAGCGCGCGATTCGGAAGTCGCAGTGAAGTACCGCATTGACGGTGTTTTGCAGCACGCCATGCAGCCCATCGCCAAGGAATGGCACTCCACGGTAATTTCGCGCATCAAGGTGCTCAGTGATCTGGACATCGCCGAGCGCCGCGTGCCGCAAGACGGACGCTTCCGGGTGAAGTACAAAGGGCGTTACATCGACCTGCGTGTTTCCATCATGCCAGCGAGCCACGGAGAGGACGCCGTGCTCCGCGTGCTGGATAAAGAGACACTTTCTGAAAAATTCCAGAGCTTGAGCCTGGACGTCGTGGGATTTTCAAGCGATGAAACGCGGCGCTTCCGGCGGTACATCCACGAGCCCTACGGCATGGTGCTGGTGACCGGGCCGACGGGCTCCGGCAAAACAACGACCCTGTATGCGGCGATTAATGAGATTAAGTCCGATGAAGACAAGATCGTGACCATCGAAGACCCGGTCGAGTACCAGTTGCGCGGCATCACGCAGATTCCCGTAAATGAAAAGAAGGGCCTGACGTTTGCGCGCGGACTGCGTTCGATTTTGCGTCACGACCCTGACAAGATACTCGTCGGTGAAATCCGCGACCAGGAGACGGCGCAAATCGCCATCAACTCCGCGCTCACCGGCCACCTGGTATTCACCACCGTCCACGCCAACAATGTGGTCGACGTGTTGGGCCGCTTCTTGAACATGGGCGTTGAAGCGTACAACTTTGTTTCGGCGCTTAACTGCATATTGGCGCAGCGGCTGGTGCGGACCATTTGCGAATATTGCGCTCACGACGTGCGCTACACCGATGAGGAGCTGCTGATCAGCGGCCTCGACCCGGAAGAGTGGCGCAATTTCAATTTTCGCGAGGGCGCGGGCTGCATGGAGTGTGGTGGAACC
>CAYOOS010000672.1:0-2611 GCA_964405585.1 uncultured Acidobacteriaceae bacterium
GCTGCCGCCCTTGCCGTCGGTGATTGCGCCGTTTGGAAAGGTCTGCCAAATGCCTTCGGTCGGTTTTCTGATGGGATCCACGCCTGTGAAGTATTGAACGAGATAGTGCGTTGCGTACGGCGCGCCCCAGTGGATGCGAATGGCGCTGATATCGCGCTTGCCCGCGAGGTCCACGATGACCCACTGCGGGTGCAGGGAATCGCTCTCTCCCGTGAAGGCTTGCGTCAGATACGGATTGCTCTTCCAATAGGAATCGGGATCGCCATCGGTGAGCCGGGAGTAGCCTTCGGCGTCCGTGCCGTCGTCGCGCGTGACGCCGCGATGCGGCAGCCCGTAGCCATAGGAATGGCGGATCGGTTCCGCACCGGGAGTTGCGTTACCAACGAAGTAGCCTTTACCGGAAGGATCGCTCCAAGTGCCTCGTGGATTCCAGTGCCACGCTTCCATGTGGAGTTCCGTGTTCTGCCGGTAAGTGACGGTTTGCCATCCCGCGGCAAGAACCTGGGTGATGGTGGGCTCGACGTAAAGCTTATCCGCGTCGGTGTAGCCGATGCGGTCAATGCCGGCGCCCAGCGCTTCCGTGGGGCGAATGGAATTGGTGGAATGACCAGGAGCGGCGTCTACCACAATGGTTTGCGCGAGCAGGGAAGCGCCAGCGAAGGAAAGCGAAATGGCCGCGAGAGTGGCGAGCAAGGTCAGGCGAATTACGGCAATCGAACGAAGGCCGGAACATTTCATGGTGGGGACCTCAGCTTTCGCGCAAAGTGCGCCACGGGAAGCAAACAAAAGGAAACTTACAGAGTTAAAACGATTCAATCGAACATGAATCTAACTCCACGCGGCGCGTGTCGTCAATGGAAATGTCGCCGGAGACCGCAGCACAGTTGCTGAGGCGCTGGCCTGAAAGTTTTTAACTACTCGGGCAATTTGTATTCGCCGCTGATTTCCAGCGGTACTTCCACGGCCGCCGCGGAAGTGCCAGGTTGTCCACCGCCGACGCTGATGCGGTATTTGCCGGCAGCCACCAGGCGGTCACCGGCTTCGTTGACGTAGCTGAGATCGCGCGGATCGAGTTTCAACTCGACGCGCTCCGTTTTGCCCGCGGCCACATGAACGCGCGTGAATCCACGCAAAGCACGAATGGGCGCGCCAGGGAGTTGCGGGAAGGTCAGATAGACCTGGACCACTTCATCGCCTTCGCGGTCGCCGGTATTCTTGACCACCGATTCAACGGTCAGCGGTTCACCCGCCTTCAGCCTGGCTTTGGAAAGCTTCGCCTTGCTGTAGGCGAATTTGGAATAGCTCAAGCCATATCCGAAGGGATAAAGCGGCTGGCCTTTGAAATAGCGGTAGGTGCGATTGTTCATCGCGTAGTCTTCGAACGGCGGCAATTGATCGATGCCGGTGTAAAAAGTGACCGGCAGGCGGCCCGCGGGATTGTTGGCGCCCGCCAAGGTTTCGGCAATGGCGGTGCCGCCTTCTTCGCCGGGATACCATGCGTCCAGAATGGCGTTGGCATTTGCCTGCGCCCAGTTAACAGCCAGGGCACTGCCATTCATCAGCACGACAACGAGTGGCTTGCCGGTAGTCTTGATGGCCTTCAGAAGGTCCTCTTCCTCTTCCGGCAAATCGATGCTGGTGCGATCCCCGCCCTTGAACCCGGGAAGGTTGATGCCCATCTCCTCGCCTTCGAGAGAGGAAGTGATGCCGACCACGGCGATGACTACATCGGCATTGTTGGCGTCGGCGAGGGCCTGCTTCAGCGGGTCCGCACTGGGCGGAAACCACACAAATTGCGCAACCGCTCCGCCCATGCCCTGGAAATAATCGATTCTGACGGCATACTTATGGCCTTGTTCCAGGGTGACCGGTGCGGATTTCAGCGATGGTCCGTGCATGGCCCAGTCCTCGACAAGGACTTTGTCGTCCAGCCAGACGCGATAGCCATCGTCACCATTGAAGCCGATCTCATACACGCCGCTTTGCTGCGGGGTGAGGAATCCCGTCCAACGCGTCGAGAAATTCGTGTTGCCAGCCGTGGGAACAGAATCCGGGGCGGAGAAAGTAAAGTCTACCGTTTTGTCCACACGAGTGAGAACAGGAGCGCCCTCGAAGTTTATGCCCTTGAAGTACTCAGCGTGCAGGCCGGGCTGGCCGTCCGGCGTCGAGAGGATAGCGTCCGAAATAATCTGACCGAGGCGCAGGAACCGCGTTCCGGCAGAGTAGGTAATCTCGCTGGAACCGAATTGTTTCTCGATGCCCTGCAATGCACTCGTGGCGCGCGAAGGTGAGCCATTGTAATTGCCATAAAGCACGGGAAGCTGATCGGCAAGCGGGCCAACCACGGCAATCTTCTTTGTTCCAGGCTTAAGAGGAAGCAGGCCATCGTTCTTCAACAGAACCATGGATTCGCGGGCAAGACGAAGGGAAAGTTCGCGGTGTTCCGGAGTATCCATTTCGCTGTAAGGAATCTGCGCATACTTGACGAGTTCCGGTGGATCGAACATGCCCAGCTGCATGCGCGCCTTCATCAACCGCTTCACGGCCACATCCAATTGGGCCTCCGTCAGCAAGCCTTGCTGGACGGCAGCAACGTAGCGCGAATAATCAA
>CAYOOS010000673.1:0-2607 GCA_964405585.1 uncultured Acidobacteriaceae bacterium
AGTTCATGGGCTTCGCAGCTTGGGTATCTTTTGTCGAAAGGCGCGATGAAGGGCATCAAGCAGAAGATGGATTATTCGGAGTACGGCGGAGCGCCGCTTTTGGGCGTTCGGGGTGTGTGCGTGATCGGTCACGGCAGGTCGAACGCGAATGCCATGAAGAACGCCATCCGCGTGGCCGCCGGCCTGGCCCGCGCGCGCATCAATGAACGAATCGAACAGGAACTATCCCTGACGCAAGTGAAAGCGTAATGTCTGGAGAGGGAGTTGAGTATGGGTAAAGTAGCATTTTTGTTTCCCGGGCAGGCATCGCAATACCCGGGCATGGGCAAAGAGCTGGCGGAAAACTATCCCGCGGCCCGCGCCGTTTTTGAGGAAGCGGACAAAGCGCTGGGCTTCTCCATCTCCAAAATGTGCTTTGAAGGCACCGAAGAGGAATTGAAGCTTACGGCGAACACTCAGCCGGCCATCTTGACCGTGTCCGTGGCGGCCTACCGTGTGGTGTCGGAGAAAGGCCTGGAGCCGGATTTTGTTGCCGGGCACAGCCTGGGTGAATATTCGGCGCTCGTCGCCGTCGGCGCATTGAAATTTGCGGACGCAGTGCGCCTGGTGCGCAAGCGCGGCCAGTATATGCAGGAAGCCGTGCCCGCGGGGCTAGGCGGCATGGCCGCGATCATGGGCATTTCCCCGGCCGTGGTGCAGGATGCCTGCAAACGCGCCGCGGAAGGCGAAATTTGCACGGCCGCAAACCTCAATTCGCCGGAGCAGACCGTCATTTCCGGCAACGCCAGTGCCGTGAAGCGCGCCGTCGAGATTGCTTCGCAGCTTGGCGCAAAGCGCTCCATGATGCTGGCGGTTTCCGCGCCCTTCCATTCGGCGCTGATGATGCCGGCGCAGGAAAAACTCGAAAAGGATTTGCGCGCAACTACCTTCTCCGATTTGCAAGTCCCCCTGGTCACCAATGTGGACGCGGACACCATTCGCAAGGGCGATGAAGCGCGCGAAGCCCTAATTCGCCAGGTTTCCATGACCGTGCGCTGGCAGGAGTCCATGCGCTTGTTGCTGGACGAAGGCGTGAACACGTTCGTGGAAGTGGGTCCGGGCCGCGTTCTGACCGGCTTGATGCGTCAGATCGAGCGCTCCGTGGCCTCGCTGAACGTAGAAGATGAAAAGAGCTTGCAGGCCACCGTGGAAAAAATCGCCGGGGCAAAAACCGATTCTGCGTGAAGCAATCTGTAGCTCAGGCCTTCAGGCCTGAGGGTTTCCACAAATGAAGCCGGGCAGCAAGTATAACGAAAGGCCTCACCCCTGAAGGGGTGAGCTACAGCGAGTTTGAGATATGTTTAGCCTGAAAGACAAAGTGGCAGTCGTAACCGGCGCCTCCCAGGGCATCGGCCGCGATACGGCTCTGGCCCTTGCCGAAGCCGGCGCCAAAGTAGTGGCTGCCGCGCGGAACGAAGAAAAGCTGGCCGCACTGGTGCAGGAAATCACCGGCAAGGGCGGAGAAGCGTTTGCCGTGAAATTGGACGTGGCGGACGCGGAGCAGACCAAGGCCGCCTTCAAAAGCATTCTAGAGAAATTCGGCAAGGTGGACATCCTGGTCAACAACGCCGCCATCACGCGCGACGGCCTGGCCCTGCGCATGAAGGCCGACGACTGGGACGCAGTTCTCCGCACGAATCTCACAGGTGCGCATCTCTGCATCCAGCAGGTTCTGCATGGAATGATGAAAGCGCGTGCAGGGCGCATCATCAATATCGCTTCGGTGGTGGCGCGGATGGGCAACGCCGGGCAAGCCAATTATGTGGCCGCGAAGGCGGGCCTGATCGGCTTGACGAAAGCCATGGCCATTGAAATTGCCTCGCGCAACATCACCGTGAACGCGATTGCCCCCGGCTTCATCGAAACGCCCATGACGGACGTGCTGGGGGACAAGGTGAAGGAAGAGTTGAAGACGCGAATTCCCCTGGGGCGCATGGGCACAGGCCGCGATGTCGCAGCCGCCATCGTTTTCCTGGCGAGCGACGAAGCCTGCTACATCACCGGCCAAGTCCTCGATGTGAACGGCGGGATGTATTTGGCGTAGGCAGCGTCCAGCGCTGGAATGACATAGTAGCGGGGATCAAGATGAATGCATTGCGGAAGAATCTTCGGCCACTGGTTTGCGGTGTGCTATTGCTGCTTAGCCTGTTTCCACTTCTGCGATCGGTGAAGGCCCAGCAACAGAGTGCTGTAGAATCCAGAAAAGTTGCAGGGCTTGTTAGGTTGCACGAGATGGTGTGCAAGATCCGTTTGGGCATGTCCAGAGAGGAGGTGGAACAGCTGCTCGGCAAGCCGACCTACTCACCAACCAAAGGGCAGTTTAATTATGCCGTGGACGCTTGGGATGAAAAAGGAATTCCTTTCGGCCTGGTAGTGGAATATCGAAGACTCGCCTATCGTGAAGGCGAGGTCGAAAAGTACACCGGAAAGGTTGAAGAGTATTGGGTGGGCAGGATCGCGGAGTAGATTGAGCATCGGGGCGAACCATCTCAATGACCTGCGAAGTTGACCTAGCGGGTCTGGGAAAGTAGACTTGGCAGGTTACCTTGGCAAGTCGAGAAGAGCTTG
>CAYOOS010000674.1:0-1156 GCA_964405585.1 uncultured Acidobacteriaceae bacterium
AGGCCAAGATGGATGACGAGTTTTATGCCTAGCCAGGAGACTTGAGGCACCGCTTCGCGCTGATTGAAACCGGCGCTCCGCTCAGGTCATGTACCAGCCGCCGTTCACGCTGATGGTTTGGCCGGTGATGAAGTCGGATTCGGCGAGCATGACCGCGACGCGCGCGACCTCTTCCGGCGTGCCGAAGGAGCCTACCGGAAGCCGCTCCGGGGAAGCGTTGGGATTGGAGGTAATCATGTCCGTGTCGATGAGGGCTGGAGCGATCGCGTTGGCGGTGATGCCTTCCTTGGCGAGCAGCGAGGCGTAGGAATGGGTCAGGCCGATGAGTCCTGCCTTGGACGCGGCATAGTGCGGGCCGATGACGCCGCCGGTTTGCGCGGCGACGGAGGAGAGATTGATGATGCGTCCCCAACGGCGTTCCCTCATACGATCGAGCACGGCCTGCGACAAGATGAATGCTGATGTCAGGTTTACCCGGAGCACGCGATCCCAATCGTCCAGTTCAATGTCTTGGATGGGTTTCAACTGCGCGATACCTGCGTTGTTGACGAGGATATCAACTGGTCCAAATGTTCCCTCTGCCGCCGTAACGAGCCCTCTTGCTTGCGAGGGAATAGAAACGTCAGCCTGGTGCAACTTGCAGCCTCGACCCATCTTCCGGATGCTCGATGCGACCTGGTCGGCTGCTTCCCTCTCCTTCAAATAATTAGCAACAACATTGCAGCCAGCGCTTGCGAACGCCAGGGCAATGGCTCTTCCGATTCCACGGCTCGCCCCAGTCACGAGGGCGGTCCTGCCTTCTAGCTTTGCCATGGATGGCCTCCCAAGACCAATTATGCCTTGGTTGTGTACCAGTTTGGTGCAGACAAAAAAATGGCCCCGGGAAGACCGGGGCCATCAAGAAGTATGAACTGTGGTCGTGCTCAGTCGCCGGCTACGGCTTCGGTGGCGGTTTCCTTGGCAGCGGTTGCGCCGTTGCCATTGCCGTTGGCTGGAGCTATGGATACGGGCTTGTTGGCGTTGGTGAAGTTAGTGGGCACCGCTTTGGCGATGTCGCTGACGGAACCGATTTGCACGACGGCCTGTTGCGGCTTCTTAAGAACTAGCTCTTCGTAGATGGCGCGGACTTTGGCCTGCTCTTCAAGAGCCTTCTTGC
>CAYOOS010000674.1:1166-2600 GCA_964405585.1 uncultured Acidobacteriaceae bacterium
CTTGCGGCGGAGGCGGTTTTCTTCGGCGGCGGTCACCGGGATGTCGTGCTCGATGTGGCGGACGCGCGCGGCGTCATCGGCGTCAATCACGAGGGAGTGCTCGTAGGTGCTGAGGTTGACGGTCTTGCCTTTGGCGTAGATTTCGTGCTTGCCGTGGGTCTTGTACCATTCGGCGACAGTCGCGTTTTTGTGCATGTTTTCGATGATCTGGCGCCAGCCGATGCCGGTGTTGTAGGCGCAGAAGCTGATTTCGCCCTGCTGCGTGCCGTAGGGGATGATGCACATTTCGGTGCGGCGGAAATCGTAGTTGAAGAGATCCTGGAACCACATGCCCGCGATAAAGAGAAAGTTCCAGGGATCCTGCGCGCGGCGCTTCATAGCGTCTTCGTAGGTGCGTTCCGGGGAAGTCTTGCCGTACTTGCTGGTGGCACCCTTGGTAAGCGCCCAAGTCTTGTCAAACTTCTTGAAGAGATCGTAGAGCTTCAAGCCCACCGGGCCCTCAAAGGGGCGGTAGTTCTTCAAGAGGGCCATGGCCATCATGAAGTTGGAGAAGCTCTTGCCGCGGGCGGCATCGGTGATGGCGGTAACGTCCTTGGTGAGTTGCTGGGCATCCAGGAAACGGGGCACGGGGGCCCATTCCTTGGTTTCCTTGTTGATCATGACGGCCGTGCCGACACCGCAATTGGGGTGGCAGCCGCAGGAGAGCGAACCCCACTGGGATTCGTTGCCCTTGACCATATCCGCGAAGCCCGCGAACGTGCTGATGAAGGAGATGGGGAACCAGTCGCGCGTCGGCTCGATGCGGCCAACCTGTTTGCTGACATCGTTGGCGAGATGCGAGAGGGTGTAGCGCTGACGCAGGCGGCGTTCGGGGGTGATGTCTTCATCGCGGCCAGTGAAGGAGACCGGCTGGAAGCTGATGAAGGCGATCTTCTTGGGATTCTCCATCGCGAATTTGACGATGGCGCCGACCTGATCGTTGTTGACGTTGTTGACGATGGTGACGACGAGTACGATTTCGATGCCGGCTTCGTGCATGTTCTCGATGGCGCGGAGCTTGACGTCGAAGAGGTTGCCGATCTGGCGATGGCTGTTGGCGTCGTTGCCGATACCGTCAAACTGCAGATAGGCGTAGCGGAGGCCAGCGTCAAAAGCTTTCTTGCAGAATTCCTTACTCTTGGCGAACTCAATGCCGTTGGTTGCGGCTTGCACGGAGTTGTAGCCGACCTTGCGCGAATAACGGATGGCGTCGAAGAAAAACGGGCTCATGGTGGGCTCGCCGCCGGAGAACTGCACGGACATCTGGCGACGGGGCTTGATCTTCACCGCGTTGTCCAGGATTTCGGTGACCTCTTCCCAGGAGAGTTCGTGAACGTAGCCAACCTGATTGGCATCCATGAAGCAGGGATCGCACATCATGTTGCAGCGGTTGGT
>CAYOOS010000675.1:0-2598 GCA_964405585.1 uncultured Acidobacteriaceae bacterium
AACGCTGCATAGGCGGAGCCTGGACCGTCCTCCAGCACATCCATCCACCAGGGATTTTCGCTCGCTGCGGCCAGGTGGTTAGGAACGATGTCCAGGAGGAGACCCATGCGATGTTTGTGCAGTTCCGCCGTCAAGGCCTCAAGATCCTCTTCGCTTCCAATCTCACTATTGAGGTGTGAGGGATCTGTGACGTCGTAGCCGTGGGTGCTGCCACGCTGAGCTTGCAGCAGCGGTGAAGCATAGATATCCGTCATACCAAGCTGGTCGAAGTAATCCACCAGCGCCCGTGCGTGCTCGAAGCGAAATTCCGCGTTGAACTGGAGCCGGTAAGTCGCCACAGGAATCCGTAGTTTGGCCATCGCTTTCCTCCAAGACGGACGTAGCGCCGGGATTTAGCCCGGCGCCTGCCGCCCTCAAGGGCGGCGCTGCTCCGCGACGTGCTGCGCAAACGTTCGACTCCGTGAACACAACTCCAGGAGCTGTTTTCAAAAATCTCGAAGCAATGAGTCGGGGGATGCCATTCCTGATACAGACTGTAATTAATGAGTTCGGCCAGATCCTTGGTTTCGATGTAGTTCAAGGCAAACGCTAGAGCCATTTCAGCGCGCCAGTGATAGTGGCCACAGATCTCGCCATCGGTGGCGATATGCACGAGTTCCGGCCAGGGGCGGGTGTCCTCGGAAAAGGCCCCTAGTAACCGCTCGGCAAACCGCTGGCCGATGTCAAGCACACCCTCAAAAGCCACGGCACGGGAAATAGGACCTTCGTAGAAGAAGATGTTCATGGTTTTGCCCGAGTGCAGGCGGAGTCGGTAAACCTTGGTCGGGTCAGCGGAAGCGTTGCCCAGATCCTTGCCAATTGCGGCCGCTCGTCTTTATTATGCGGCGGGCCTGGCCGGGGGCAAGCATGGTGAACTTGATGCCCAGCTCAGCCAGGACCTCGATGGTCGCGAGGTCCGCGGCGGTCTCGGGGAGCCACATTCCTTCCGGCCGGCGTGCAAACCAGTGTTTGAAGTCGCGAATACCCCAAAACGCTTGCGTACATTTGTCGCGTTCATTGGCCAGGAGCATGACCATGTGGTTGTAAGGCTGCGCCATGGCAGATCCATGCCCGGAAAAGCGCTTGGCGCTCTCCCCATCGGCCTCGAGAATCGCACCATAGACAGCGGGGTCGTTCGGCTCCTTGCAGAAGAGCAAAATGGGCCCGAAGCTAAAGCTAATCCTGGCGTAGTTGTTCACCATGCTGACAATGCGTTTTCGCTCGTACAGAATGGGAGCAGCGGCGTTCGGCGCGTAGCACTCGGCATTGATCCGTCCATTCCAGTCGTGATAGGGATGGGCGGATTCCTGAAGCTCGATGGCCTCAGGCCAGGGGTTTTCGCGCGGCGGCTGGTAAGAACGTCCAGGAATGGAAATGTATCCCATAATTTTGGGGTCACCCCAACCTTTGAAAAGCCAAAAGGGATTTTGGGCACAGATTCAAAAGGACTTCTCCGGTGGAATTGAAGCTCGATGGAACGGCGCTCCCGGGCCCTCCCCAACGCCGATCTGCCGTATCCATCCTCGTGCACCAATTGCCGCCGGGAGCAGCCATGAGGACGGTCCGGGGCTCATCGCTGAAATTTGCAACAATGACCGCTTCGTCGCTTTCGGTCCAGCGGCGGATCTCTAGGGTTCGCTCCTTCTCAAAGCGGCGCACCTCCAGATGCTCCTTGCTGAGCTGGGCCAATGCCGGCAGGGCCCTCCGCAGCTTGAGCAGTTCCCTATAGAACTCCAAAAGCGTTCGATGGGGTTCAGAGTGCTTCAGGGCGTGATCCAGTTTACACCGCTGGAAGGTTGCCTCGTCTTGCGGGTCAGGAGGCTCGCCTTGCCAGCCAAAAGCCGCAAATTCCTCCCGCCGGCCTCGACGCACAGCCTCGATCAAGGTGGTATCCGAATGGCTTGTAAAATACTGAAAAGGAGCTGCTTCACACCATTCTTCCCCCATGAACAACAGTGGGATGCAAGGGGAAAAAACCACCATTCCCGCCGCCAGTTTTGTGGCCTCGAAGGACACCAGACTGCTTAGCCGTTCACCCGACATCCGGTTGCCGACCTGGTCGTGATTCTGGGCAAAGACCACGAACTGTCGCGCCGGAATTTCACGAGAGGAGTTGCCATGGCGCCGGCGCCGATAAGGGGAAAATTGACCGGAATATACGAAGCCCTGTTCCAAGGCTTTTCCCAAGTGATCGAGCCCTCCAAAGTCCAGGTAATAGCCGGAGGTCTCTCCCGTTAGCAACGTATGTACAGCATGGTGAAAGTCATCACTCCACTGGGCATCCAACCCGTATCCGCAAGATTGAAGGGGCATGATGCACTGCACATCGTTGAGGTCGCTTTCCGCGATCAGGTAGACCTTACGGCCCGACTGTCTCGCGAACTCGTGCACAGCCTGGGAGAGCAACCGGAGGAAGGGTTGAGCATTGCAATCCACAATCCCGTGGATAGCGTCCAGGCGAAGAGCATCGATGTGAAAATCCCGGAGCCAGTAGAGAGCATTCTCGACGAAGAAACGAACGACCTGGTCGCTGTCCGGGCCGTCGAAGTTAATCGCTTG
>CAYOOS010000676.1:0-2591 GCA_964405585.1 uncultured Acidobacteriaceae bacterium
CCGCGCCACCGCCGCCGCGTGATTCCCGCTGGAATGCGTCACCACGCCGTGCTTCGCTTCTTCCTCGCTTAACGAAAAAATCGCGTTGCTCGCGCCACGAATCTTGAACGACCCCGTCTTTTGCAGGTTTTCGCACTTGAAAAACAAGCTTGCGCCCGCCATCTCGTTCAAAGACGCGCTGGTAAGCACCGGTGTGCGATGGATCAGCGGCCGGATGCGCTCATGGGCCTCCACAATGTCCTTCCAGCCGATAGTTGTTACATCGTTTTGCGTACTACTTATGGAACTAGCCATACCCTCAGTCTAGTCTAGCCAGTACTCCCAGCGCGAGAGGTTCCCCCAATTGAACCTCTCTCCCCCTTGACCTCTGCTACCTCTCTGTTAACCTTAGTACTCAAGTAAGTACGCCGCAGCGATGCGCCTACCCTTCGCCCCGGCGTGGAGTTTTAGATGGCCACTTCGGAACGCAGGCATCTCGAGCGCTTTTCCCTTCGTGTCCCCCTGCGCTTCCGCTCGCTGGGCCTCGCTTCCGACAAAACCGAACATTTCACCGAAGCCGTCAACCTCTCGCGCGGCGGTTTTTTCTTCGTTACTTCCGCGCCACTGCAAGTCGGCATGCCAATCGAAGCCACTTTCAGGATGCCTAAGGAAGTTACCGGCAATCAGTCCGATGAGACGCACTGCCGCGCACGTCTGGTGCATGCGCGTCCTGGCGCCTATAGCGATGGCCGCATGGGATTTGGTGCGGAAATTGAATCGTTCCTGGATTCCGACAAGCCCCAGCCCGCCGTCCCAGACCAAGCCAAGCCGAAGCCTTAATCCTGTTTGCTACTTCAGCACCGTAATCACGGTCTTTCCCGCGCCTACATTTTCAAACTTATCGTAAGCCCGTACCGCAATCGTGTGCTCGCCCGGCGCAAGGCCCCTCACCGTGAATTCATACGCTTCCGTCTTGCTATCGCTGATCCCCGCCACTGGTGCTAGCAATACCCAATCGCCGCCATCCACGCTGTATTGCGCCCTGTCGATGCTGCTCGTCGGATCGCTCGCCGTGAACCGGAAATCATAGGAAGCCCCCGCTGAGTGATCCGCGCCCATTCCGGCCGGGCTCGCTTGCAGCTTTCCAATGCTCGGCGGCGTGTTGTCCACCTCAAATCGCTCGCTCTCCCGCTCCGTCTTCAGAGCACTAGCAGGGGGATTGGACGGCGCATCGTTCGCCACAATCTTCAGGTAATACGCGCCATCCGGCATCGTTGTCGTGTCCCAGGAATAAAACCGCTGGTCCAGGTTATCCTTCAGAAGTTTCCAGTCGTGCTCGTCCTCGCCACGGAAATACACCGCGAACCGCAGATCGTCGTCATTGTCGTCGTGCGCGCTCCACAGCACAGACTCGTACCCCTTCTGCTGCGTTCCTTGCGGCGGCTGGTCAAACCTCACAGGAATCGTTGTCGTAATCACCACGTTGCCGGGATTGGGGCTGGGGCCTGGTGGCTGTTTCAAAGTCACGTTTCCCGGTTGCCCCGTAATAATCTGTTGCACCTGCGCCCGCACTCCCGGATCCTGCATCGCGATTCCATCAATCACCGGCGCAACATTTTTCGGCTGGTATGCCACGCTCACCCAATCGATCCCGTCTCCCGGCCGCCCAGCGTGTATCACCGCTTTCCATTGCAGGAATCGCGCGCCGGGTGCTTCCACCGGCGTAGCCGAGGTGGTGTACGGCCCGAACCACCGCGACCACTCTTTTCCCGGGTCTTCCGTGTTTCCGCTGCGAACAAAAAACTCCAACCGCGGCTCGCCCGCGCTCTTTCCACCCTTGCCGCTTCCACTCGCGGTCCCTTTGTTCCCCGCGCCAATGATTTCCGGTGGTCCCCACCACTCAATCCGTCCCCATTGTGAAAACAGTTTTGCGTCAAACGATTGCGACTCGAACGTGCCCTCGGCCTCGTACTCCGGCCCCAGAGAAAACACCTTGCCGGGATTCGCTGTGCACAGATAAACCTTCCCTCCGGTTGAACGCGAAATTCCGGTAATCTGTGCCGAACCCGATTTCGCCAGTTGCGCATATACCCCGCGCCCGTCAATCACCAGCAGCGACCCATTATTTCCCGTGCCTGCAAGCAACCGCCCGTCCGAATTCAGCCCCAACGCGTACACCACTTCGTCCCGTGAACTCCAGATCTCCTCCGGCGCTCCATCGCTCGCAATCTTGTAAATGCTGCTCGAAATCGCCTGCGGATACGCCAGGAAGGGAACTCCACCCTGCAGTCCCATCTGGGGAGCCGGAGCGGAAATAGTCGTCGTTCCCTGCGACGTTGTAATCACCGCCGAAGCCGCCTGCGTTCCCGTGTGCTGCTTCTCTCCAATTGCCGCCACATAGACGGTTCCATCCGGCGCCACCGTCAGCGAAGTCACTTCGCGCTTCGCCGTTTCATAAAGCACAAATCCTTCCGCCGCGGCCTCATCCGCCGATTTCTTTTTCGCCGCCTTCTCAACGCTCCTCGAAATCCGCAACACGCGCCCGTTCGGCTCCGTCCCGGCCAGCAGATTATTCTTCGCGTCAAACCCCAGCACCTTGATGTGTGCCTCGT
>CAYOOS010000677.1:0-2587 GCA_964405585.1 uncultured Acidobacteriaceae bacterium
GGTAGTACAGCTCAGGGCATTGTCCCCCAGGCGTCAATTGCCGCAACGATCGGTTGAAGCAATGAACCTGCCGCCGATAACTCTCTGTGTCCGAACGATCCTCCAAAAACCTTTGCCCATATATGATCGAAAGCTGCGGATCAAAAATGCACCACTGCGCCTCGCAGTCCGGCTGCAGCAGCGCGTCCCGGTAAACCATACGCTCGCTGAAGTCACTGCTCATCTGCCCCGGCGCAAACCATTGATCATAGTCCTGGCAAAAATAGGAATCGCCCGCGTAGCGCCGAATCCCGAATTCACCCTTCAACCGCGCCTGCACCAGGCTGAGGATGGCGTCCTGCATCGCGCGCTCCCGCACAACGCCCAACGGATGTATCAGCGAAAGCAATGCGGAGTCGGCCAGTCGTTCCGGCGGCGCTTCAAACGGCAGCGTAGCCGCAAGCCGCGCACGCCCCTTCGCGCTCAACTGGTCCAGCTTCGCCAGCGCATCTGGACTCGCCCAAATCCTTTCCCCACCCTCCCACTTGCCCGGCGAGCCCAGGTATTTCCGCACCTCCTCCAGCCCCGCAACAACTGCCCCGACGCTGGAATTGCGAACCGCGCGCGCTTCTTCCCAAGCCCCGCTATCCCGATCCTGCCAATACTCGATGGCCTCGAAGTAGCGCGGGAATAGCTCGAAAATCTCCCAATCCTCACTCGTCAAAGGAAACGCGCCAGAGTTCGCAAGAACGAATCGCAGCCACAGCGCCAGACCCAGCGCATCATTTTGCGCATGCGTCCACTTCTCCGGAAGTTCGCCCAGCGTCTCCGCCGCAAAGCGAATGTGCGGCCGGCGCTGCACATCCTCTTTCATCCTCCCGGAACTATCGTTGATGATGTCCAGGAATCGCGGCCGCTCCTTGGCGAAAAATTGCGTCAGCCCCTGCATGCAGGCGATCGCCGTGGCCACTTCTCCGCGCAAACGAAATGAATTCGCCACCAGCACATTGTCTCGCACCCAGGCGTTCTGATAGCCCGAACCACATTCCGCCGCACTCGCCGCAAACAGCCCGTGCGCCGCCTGCGAAATCCGGTGCGTCCCGTGCACTTCCAGTGCTTCCCGAATCTTCGCCAGGATTTCCGGCGTGTATTCCTCAACTATCAAATACTCCAAAAGACCGTCTCCGCGCATGGCCCCGCTTTCTTTCCCGGTCCCTCGCCGGGCAGTTCCCACTGACAGGGAATTCTAACGCACGCTTGCCCTTCGCTCCTGTTGAACATCAACATCGTCACGCCACGCAGCTATCCCGGAATCGGTGCAATAACCGCACAGCCCCGTGTGTCCAACTAACAATTGCCGGGAACAAAACACCCCCCTACGGTGTCTGAAACATTGTAATCGTTCCCGTCGTATCTTCAGGGCAGAGGCATGCTGTACGCGCTCGATCTTTGTGTGCCTCTCACCAGCCCGAGGAGCGCCGGGATCATGAATACTGGAGTATCGGGGCCACGCGGCCAAGACCGCCGCAGGGCGCCGCGGTTTCCCTATCAGGCTAATCTCGAGATCGAATGGGGTTCTGCCCGGCTGAAGGCCCGCACGCGGGACATCAGCGAAGGCGGAATGTTCATCGAATCGGAGGACGTGCTCTGGGTCGGTGCGGGATTTCGCGCGCGTTTTGGGGTCGAACGGCCGTTGTGGCTGAATTGTTCGGTGAAGCGGGTAGAGCCCGGTCTCGGCATGGGTATCACTTTTTCGCTCCCCGAAGCGCAGAGCCAGCAGCATTTCCAGGATCTGCTCGCAAAACTCGCGGCCGGTTCCTAAAGCCGCCGTATACTAAACTTCATGACTCGTTGCATGGATTGCGGTGCGCCTCGCGGTTCCGATCAGTGTCCCGCTTGCGGCTTGACCTCCGCCGCCGCCGAACTCGTTTTCCGCCGCCGCTTGCTCATTCAGACCGCCATCTTCCTTGCCGGCTCGCTTGTCTTTCCCTACCTCAGCCAGGTTTATCCGCCGCTGGACCTTGATGCCATGCTGGTCTTCTACGGCCTCGTTTTCTTTGCGGCACTGACTCTGGCCGTAATTCTGGATCGCCGCTCCCACGCCCATCTGGAAATCGAGATACTCAAGCGTTTCTTCACCGGATTGATTCCCATTCCCTTCATTCTTTCCACCGCGCTCTTCCTGAATGGCAGGCTGGATTCGTCGAAGGATATTTCCTATCACCCAGCCACGGTGGTTGGCCGTTATCAAATGAAAGGAGTGGTGCGCGGCACGCGCCGGCTGTTCGTACATTCCTGGCGCGAAGGGCGCCGCATGGAGGAGTTGGCCGTGGATTCCGACGATTTCGACCGCTTCCGCGAAGGCGACAAGATTGTGGTGGCTGCCGAGCCGGGAGCGCTTGGCATTCCGTGGTTCTACGGCGTCTATCGCCAATAATTCCTGAAAATCATTCGCGCAAATTCAGTAGATCGGCCGCCCGTTGATGTCAAACGGCAGTTGCAACTCCAGAAAGTGGCCTTCCTTGCCAAATCGGAAACGCAGCCGCTGCATCCGGCCGATATTGCGGTCGGACCACTCGGGAGTCTTGATGGGATCATCGGGAAGATC
>CAYOOS010000678.1:0-2570 GCA_964405585.1 uncultured Acidobacteriaceae bacterium
AGCGCAACTGGAAATGGCGGAAGCGGTGCACGACGCCTTCGAGAAGCACCACCACGCCATCCTGGAAGCGGGCACTGGCACGGGCAAGACCCTGGCGTATTTGTTGCCGGCGATCTGCAGCGGCCGCCGGGTGGTGATCTCCACGGCCACGAAATCGCTCCAGGAACAGCTCTATCAGAAAGACGTGCCATTCCTGCAAAGGCACTTTGCTCCGCAACTGAAAGTCGCCGTGATGAAAGGCCGCTCCAATTTTCTTTGTCTGGCAAAGATGCATGCCATGGCGGACCAGCCCGTTTTGCGCGGAATGGAAGAGGTGGACGCCTTCCGGCAGATCAAGGACTGGGCCCGCTTGACGGAGACAGGAGACCGCGCGGAACTCACCTTTTTGCCGGATGACTCTGATCTGTGGACGCGGATTGACGCGCGGAGAGACACTTGCACCGGCCAGAAGTGCCCCGAATTTCAGCAGTGTTTTCTTACCGCGATGCACGCGCGAGCCAAAGACGCGGACCTGATCATCGTCAACCATCACCTGTTCTTTGCAGACCTGGCGCTGAAAAAGGACGATTTCGGCAGTATCCTTCCGGAATATTCCGCCGTCGTATTTGACGAAGCGCACGAGATGGAAGACGTAGCCAGCGACTATTTTGGCCAGCAAATCTCGAATTTCCGCTTCGAAGAACTGGCGCGCGACGCCGATCACGCCATGCGCTTGACGCATCAGGGAACTCCCACGCTTCTTCGCCGCACCCAGCGCATTCGCGAGAAAAGCCGCAGTTTTTTCGACGCATTTCCTCCGCGCGATGGCCGCTTCCCATTCTCCCGGCAGGAGCGCGAGGCTTTCATCGAACAGAACCGCGAAGCCTACGACGCACTGATGAACGCCTTGAAGGGCATGGAAACGGAATTCGCGGCGCTCACACAGAAGCCCGAAGAGTTGCTGCGCATCGCCCGCCGCAGTTTTGAGGTTCGCCAGGAGCTGGCATTTCTTTTCGAGTCCAACGAGAAGAATTACGTCTACTGGTTTGAGCGCAGGAATAAAGGTGTATTTCTTGCGGCCACCCCGATTGACGTCAGCCAGATTTTGCGCGAGCGGCTCTTTGAGCCCTTCGACACGGTGATTCTCACTTCAGCGACGCTCACCGTGGGCGGGCGCTTCGCGTTCATCCGCCAGCGCCTCGGCCTGGACCACGTCAAGGAAAGCGGCCTTCCACCTGAATTCCACTATGAAGAGCAGGCGCTGCTGTATCTCCCACTGAAAATGCCCGATGTGCGCGAGCCGGGCTTCGCGCCGAAGGCTGCCGACGAACTCGCGAAATTGTTGGAACTCAGCCAGGGCCGCGCCTTCTGCCTGTTCACCAGCTATGCCCAGATGAACGATTTATTCGAGCGGCTGCGCGAGCGGCTTGATTTTCCTCTGCTCCTGCAGGGAACGGCCCCGCGATCGGTGCTTCTCGAGCGCTTCAAGAACACTCCGAATGCCGTTCTGTTCGCTACTTCCAGCTTCTGGCAAGGCGTGGATGTCCCTGGCGAACAGCTTTCCTGCGTTATCGTTGATCGCTTGCCGTTTGCGGTCCCCAGCGATCCCATCGTTGCCTCTCGCGTCAGGGCGTTACAGGAAGAGGGGCGCAACCCCTTCGCGGAGTTCCAGGTGCCCCAGGCCGTTCTGGCCCTTAAACAAGGATTTGGCAGGCTCATTCGCGCCAAGACCGACCGCGGCGTCCTGGCGCTACTGGACACCCGCATCCAGCGTATGCCCTATGGTAAAATTTTCCTGGACTCGCTGCCGCCATACCGGAGGACGCACGATCTGACGGAGGTCGGGCGGTTCTTATCCGCGGCAAATCCAGCCTCAAACCAAAAAGAATGATGCAGACAGGCTGAAGCCAGGTCAGGCTTTTCGGCGCAAGGGGAAGAGAACAAGCATATGTTTGAAGTCAGCGTGGAAGAGACATTTTCGTCGGGGCACGCCCTGCGCGGTTATAAGGGGAAGTGCGAAAACCCCCACGGGCACAACTATCGCGTGCAAGTTACCCTTGAAGGGCCGCAACTTGATTCCATCGGCCTGCTTATCGATTTCACGGAATTGAAGCGCGTTATCCGCAACGTCGTTCAACGGTTGGATCATCAATTCATCAATGATCTAGAGCCGTTCACAACCGTGAATCCCTCCGCGGAAAACATGGCCAAGTACTTTTTTGACGAAGTCACCCGCCAATTGACGGATTTGCCCGGCGGCGCCCACGTGACCGACATTGTGATCTGGGAGACAGATACGGCCAGCGCGCGTTACCGGCCAGGGGCTTGAAGTTAGTTCTGCTTGAGGGAAACCATGAACCGCTCACTCCTCATTATTCTGATCCCCGCCTTGCTGGTGGCTGCCGGATACATTCTTGTGCTTCACCTGATGGGAATTGCGCCGGGCTACCCGCGCCTGATCATCGCCATGGTGCTCTTCTTCGGCGGCATCTACTGGCTCTCGCGGCGTTCGGGGAAGAAAGCCAAAACCGCCGGCCAATAGCGCTTTCTCATCGGATTTTCAGCAGCCTATGCACATTACGGAGATCTTC
>CAYOOS010000679.1:0-2566 GCA_964405585.1 uncultured Acidobacteriaceae bacterium
ATCCCCCGCGCATGTACAAAGTAATGCGCGAGACCAGGAAGCCCTGCTTTGCCTTCAAGGTTCTGGCCGCCGGACGAATTCCCGATGAAGGAGTGGAACAAGCCTTCCGCACGGCCTTTGAGAGCATCAAACCGATCGACGCCGTTTATGTCGGCATGTTCCCCCTCGCCAAAGACGAAGTCCGCGAAAACGCCGAAATCGTCCACCGCATCCTCACCCATAGCTGATCTGGAGCGGCTCCTGAACGCGGCAGTCCATGCAGCATACTAAATAGGATTCACCAGAGATCCGGCCTGCTCCTCTGCAAGATTCCTGACGTCCGTGGTCTGTCCCCACCTGTCCTTTCGGCCAGTCCGCCCACTTCCCCTCCGCCCTGTTAACTACTCCACTATCACCGTCGATTCCTCTGCGCGTCCGCACCCATTTCTTCTCACAATGTATCTTGGGGATTTCGCCCCTGTCTTGCTGGTGCACCATGAGGAACGTTGGTCTCTTTTTGCTGTTCGCCGTACTCGCCTTATCCTCACCTCACGTGTGTTTCTCGCAGTCTCCTTCACCACTGAGCGCCACTGCTTCCGCCGCGGGTACTGTTCTTCTCTCTGGTGAAGACCACCCCGTCCCCCAGGCGCTTGTTGAACTCTTCGTCGCGGACACTGGTACCGCCATCTCCGCGCTAACCGATGACAACGGCCAATTTCGTTTCGACCAACTCCCCGCCGCAACCTATCTCATTACCGTCACGGCTGCCGCCTGCGAAATGTTCCAACTCACCACCAGTCTTCCCGCCGCCGCTCCTCTCGTCTTCCATTTGCGCAAATCCGCAATCGCTCCCACCCCTCGCAACGATTCCGTCGTCTCCGTTCAGGAACTCGCCATGCCCCGCAAAGCCGCGCAAGCCTTTACAAAGGGCACACAACTCCTCCTCAAGGGCGATCTCGAAGCCAGCCTCCCCTACTTCCGTGAGGTCATCGAACAGGCCCCGGACACCTATCGCCCCTACCACAATCTTGGATTGGCGCTTTTCCGCCTCGGCCAGTTCGATGCCGCCGCTGAAAATTTCCAGAAATCCATTGACCTTACCAACGGGGGGTTTGCGCCTTCCATTTTCGGCCTATCCATGATTCTTTATCAGCGCGCGGACTACGGCCATGCCGAATTCCTCATTCAGAGAGGTCTTCTCGTCACACCCTATTCCGCCATCGGCAAATACTGCCTCGGACTCGTGCAATTCTCTCTCGGCCGAATCGCCGAGTCGGAGCACAGCGCCTTGGAAGCCATTAAGCTCGATCCCCATCAAGCCGACGCCTACATCCTACTCGCCAGGATTCACGAACTCCAGCACAACCCCTCCGCCGTCCTCGCCGAGGCCCAAACCTACCTGAAACTCGCCCCCAACGGCCCGCTGCAAGCCGACGCCCTGGACCTTCTCCACCAAGCCCAGCACGATCTCTCCCGCCTCTCCGCCTCCCTCAACTAGACTCAAAGCTTATCTAGCACTTCTCCAATCTACTCTGGGCGCTCATGCCTTATGCCTGCAGCCACGACGAGCGCTCTTTGAAAAGCGACGAAAGTGCATCCGCAATGATCTTTTCCTCTCCCGGCTGCAGCATGAACGACTTCATCGTGATCCATCCCGGATGTTCGTCGCTAGCAACCACGATCGCGGGCTTGCCCGCTCGCAAAGCCGTAACCGCCTGCTCGGGAGTCAGGCTAATGTGTTTTCTGTCCCATCCAATATCCAGATGAGGTACGTGATTGGCCACGTCGGGAGTCCAATAGGTGGTCGTCACGCCACGAACTTTGCCGACTTTTTCAACAATCACTTCCAATCGCCGCTGCCATTCTCGGTTCAGCGCTTCGTGGTCTTCCTTCAGATAGCTCTCCAGCGCCTTCACCATTCCCACAATCTCTTCCTTTCCCACTTTCTGGCTCCGCCCGAGTGTGTCCTCGTAAGGACTGTTGTTCAGCAGCGCGTAACCCACCAGGTCTTTGCGTCCCAGCAATAGCCCCGCGCATTGCGGCCCGCGAATCGCTTTCCCGCCGCTGAACGCGATCAGGTCGTAACCCATCGTGGCGTAGTCCCAAAGGTGCGAAACCGGCGGAGTATCCGCCGCCGCATCAATAAACGTGGGGATGTTTAATTCCTTCGCCAGCCGAGGCCATTCGTCAACCTTGATTTGTCCCGCGCCGTTGGCAAAATTGGTGAAGTGCATCATCGCCGTCTTTTCATTAACGGCCTTCCGCAACTCTTCGCGCGTCTCGATCTCGATCAACTTCACTCCGGAGGTTCGCAGTTGGTGGTCGAACGGATTACGGTGCGATTTCTGGATGATCACTTCGGACTTCATTCCCGTCAGATCGGGCAACTGCAAAATGAATTTTGGATTGTCTTTCGTCAGGATTCCAGAGAGCCCCGACTGCATCGCCGCCGCGGCCCCGGACGTGACAATAGCGCTGTACCCGTCCGGCAGTTTCAGCATTTCAGCGATGCGCTTCCCGGCGGCCACCTCCAACTCCGGAATACTCACAAAGTGCCGCCCGGCCATGGCCATCACCGCCTCCACTT
>CAYOOS010000680.1:0-1331 GCA_964405585.1 uncultured Acidobacteriaceae bacterium
AGCGTGGCGTCCGCGCCTTTTTGATAAGCGCCGATGCGCACGAGGTCTTCGCTGGCCGCATAGGCCGCCAACAATTGGCGCAGACGCTTGGCTTTTTCCTGGTGTTCGACAGTGCACACGGATTCCATCAGACGGCTGAGGCTATCGAGCACGGAAATAGGAGGGTAGTGGCTGCGCGCGTTGAGTTTGCGGTCCAGCAGTACGTGGCCATCGAGCAGCGCGCGAACCGCGTCGACCAAGGGATCCTGCTGGTCATCCCCTTCCATCAAGACGGTATAGAACGCCGTGATGCTGCCGCCGCCAAAATTTCCGGCGCGTTCAATCAAGCGCGCGAGCAACGTGAATACCGAGGGCGTATAGCCTTTCGCGGTGGGCGGTTCGCCAGCGGCAAGGCCAATTTCGCGCTGGGCCATGGCAAAGCGGGTCAAGGAATCGACCACGAGGAGTATATGTTTTCCCTGGGCGCAGAAATATTCCGCGACCGTGGTGGCCGCAAGCGCCGCGCGAATGCGCAAAAGCGGCGATTGATCGGAAGTGGAAACCACAACTACCGAGCGTGCCAGGCCTACTTTCCCAATGGATTCCTCGAGAAACTCGCGAACTTCGCGACCGCGCTCACCGACCAGGGCGAGCACGATCAAATCCGCGTTTGTGCCGCGCGTCATCATACCAATCAAGGTGCTCTTGCCTACGCCGCTGCCACCGAAAATACCTACGCGTTGACCACGACCGGAAGTCAGCAGACCATCAATGGCGCGAATCCCGCAACCCAAAGGCTCACGAATAGGAGAGCGTTCGAGAGGCTGCGGCGGATCCCCATGGAGCGGCCAATATTCTCTTGCCCGGTAGTTGGGCAGACCATCCAGTGGTTTTCCAGAGCCATCGATGACACGGCCTAGCACGCCGGGCCCGACGCGTAGGGCGGGATGCGTTCCGCGCGTCACAATGCGGTCGCCGTAGCGGATACCGCTTGGCCTTTCCAGCGGCATGGACAACACGGAGCGCCCTCGGAAGCCCACGATCTCTCCCGAAAAGGTCTGCCCATCCTCGGTTAGGATTGCGCAGCCTTCGCCGACGCTACAGAATGGGCCATCGGATTCAACCAGGTGGCCGACGGCTTTGGTGACACGACCGGTCCAGCGCAGCGTGGAGAAATCTTCCAATCGCCGGAGGAAAGGCTTCAAATCACGCGATTCTGCCATTAACGTGCCCGCGGGCGCTGCTCCAGCAGATCAAAGAAACCTTGCTCGATCTCCTTGAGCTGCGTCTCCAGACTGATTTGCGTGCTGCCGACTTCCGTTTCCAGAGAGCACTCTCCGTGTTGCAGGGCG
>CAYOOS010000680.1:1341-2566 GCA_964405585.1 uncultured Acidobacteriaceae bacterium
GGCGGAATCTCCGATTAGCTCCGGCGAAGCAACGCCAGTGCTGGACTGGGCAAAATGCTCATTCCAGAAGTGCATGTCGGCGGGATTTGCGCGGAGGCGCACGCGCGTTCCGGCATCGAGTTTCTCCAGGGCGACGTGCACCAGGCCCGTGAGCAGCAACGGATCGATCTGCGCTTCGCGATGGAGGATTTTGCGCGCAATCGCCAGCGCCAGTTGAACCACTTCCGGTTCAATGCGGTTGAAATAGTCTTCACGCTCTTTCTGGAATTCCAGGAGCGCCTTACGAATTCCATCCTGAGCCGCCGCGAGTTTGGCGTCGCATGCGGCTCTTGCGCGTGATTCGCCTTCCTGCGAACCGCGGGCATAGGTTTCCCGTTCCATCTTCTCGACTTGTGTTTTTGTGAGGGCGCCGAGCACGCCCCAGGGATTGGGCTCGTCCGGACCTCCCGGCTCCGCGCCTTCTCCGGTCGGCACATACAAAAATGGTTCGGTCTGCATCGTTCCTCCGCCCTGCGACGTCGTTTCAAACAACGTAGGAATCTTCCTGTTCTTGCTTCAAAACCAGCTTCCCTTCCCCTTCCAAGCGCCGCGCCACAGACACAATTTCCTGCTTTGCGGTGTGCACATCCCGGGAACGCACAGGGCCGAGCACTTCCATGTCTTCCTTTAGCATTTCGACGGCGCGCGAGGACATGCATTTGAAGAAATGGTTCTTCAATTCCTCGGAGACACCCTTGAGCGCCGTGGCCAAAGTTTTTTTGTCCACCTGGCCGAGCAGTTCACGGATGCCGGTTTCGGGAACTTCACGGAAATCATCGAAGGTGAACATGAGGTTGCGAATGGTGGTGGCGAGTTGGGTGTTGTCCTGCTCGATGGTGTCCAGAATGGTGGTGGTAGCTTCCTGATCAAGCTGGTTCAGGAGATCGGCGACGGCCTTGACTCCGCCATAGGCGCGGCGGCTTTGTTGACCCAAGGTAAGCAGGCGTTTGTGAAGCACAATCGAAATCTGCTTGACCATCTCCGGTGAAAATTGTTGCATCTGCGCTAGGCGCTTCACGGCTTGCCCGCGAACTTTTTCCGGCAGCAACATCAGCACCAGACGTGCGTTCTTGGCATTCAGGTGGGCCAACACCAGCGCGATGGTTTGGGGGTGCTCTCCCTGAATGAATTTCGCCAACTGGTGTGGATCGGTTTTTTGCATGGCGTCCAGATTCTGCGAACTTGC
>CAYOOS010000681.1:0-2565 GCA_964405585.1 uncultured Acidobacteriaceae bacterium
CACCGATCACTTGCAGATAGGTGGTGTGGCTCTTGCCATGCAATTCACCGAAAACGAGAATCCCCCAGAGCAATCCCCAGAGCTGGTTGGAGTTTGAGAGAGGAATGCCGCGGCTGATGCCCACGTATTTCGCGGCGTATTGTTGAAAGAGATCGCCAATCACCCAGATAAATCCGCCAAGCATCAGCCAGAAGATGACGGTACGAGCCTGTACGAGCACGTGCCATAGCGGCGAGACACCGATGTAGACGAAAGCGAGCGCGGCCATCATGCCGAGTTCGCCGAAGGTGAAAAAGGTGACGAAGGAGAGCGGGTTCATGCCGGTCAGATAGGCCTTGCGGTAGGGGATGTACATAGTGCCCCAAAGGACGCCCGCGCCTAGCGCGGCCCACACACCGTTCAGGGAATGCGCTGAAGGGCTTTGCGAAGCGGAGGCGATGGCGAGAACCGTGGCGCCTGCGCACATTATTGCGGCTCCGCCAAGAACGCCGGCCCAGCGGCGCCAGCCGGCTTGGCGCAGTTCATTGAAAAACAGGAAGCCCCAGAAAATGCCGAGAAGGCTGTTGGAGTTCCACAGGGGAAAAGCGATGCTTAGACCGATATCGCGAATGGCAAAAATGGTTAGCGTGTTGGCGACCGCCCACAGGCAGCCCGCAAGCAGTGCCCAAAGGATGAGATGCGGCGCGCGGCGTATGTCGGCTCGCACGGAGGATGTGCCTAGGACCAGGGCGGGCAGGCTCCAACGCGCGAGGAAAACACCGACTACCATGACGAGTGAAATCACAATTGGAGAGACGCCGATGGAGACTAGCTTTGTTGGGGCTTCCGCCGCGCCCAGCCACGCTCCTGCGGTAAAGCCGCAGAGAATGCCTAGGAGTTGCAGGCTGCGGTGGCGGGACTGGTCTTGGATTTGGGTGGGAGAAGAGGAAGCGGAATCGGGTGGCATGAGGCTCCGTAGGATGAATTAGTGAATGAATTTGAGGAGCAAGAGGCCGGCCAGGAGGACCGCGGCGGGTACCCAGAAATGGATGTCGGTTAGGATGGTTGCGGCGCGGGAACGCGGTGGGTTGGATGGGTTGGTTTGATCCATGCGGCTCCGATTAGTGGGAAGTGTTGGGGTGAATTATACACCGGTGGCTGGCGGCAAAATCGGTGAAGACTCAGAGGGAGCGAGGGAACGGATGGACAGCATTTTCGGTGGCGCCGTTTCGAAGCTCCAAGGATATTCAAGGCTTACACGAAGCCCTTTTGTAGTAGTTAGGATGATTCTCGGGTTTTGATAGTTTAAAATGATCACGAATGACAACTCGTCTCATTGTCGCAATCGTGTCCCTCGCGTGCGTTTCGATTTGCGCGCTTGTGGCGACAGTTGCAAACTCTGAGATCGTGGAAAAGGTGAATAGCAGACTCACGAAAGAAGAACAGTTTGCTCCGCTCGGCTGGTATTGGTCGAAGTTTCTACGACTCCATCGCGAATATCAGAGGCTGTTTCCTGATGGACGCCTTCTCTTCAAGTTCTGGGTTGCTATGGTGCTGATGTTTGCTGGTCTGATCGTCTGCTCTTGGGGTATTGGATTGTTCGCTAAGTAAGCGCCAGATTCCATCTCTGAGATTGGGATGAAGCGGGAATTTCCGGTAGCGCAGATTCGAGCCCGCAATTGGCATTTGTGCAATCAGCCGACTGACCGGGAGTTGACTACGGTAAGCTGACGGTAAGCTCCCCGTCTTTGTCGTTTATTTCTCGCGTCGCAAGTGAATCGCCGAGAACAATTACAACTACTGTAGGGTTGCTCACAAGTTCTATCTCGGCTTCTCCCTTACTATTGGTCTTGTACCAACGTTCCAGATACAGAGTTGCGTCACGGTCACGAACGTATATCTCTGCCCCTGACGCGGCTTGGCCGTTAGGTTGCAAGACTTTCAGCTTCTTCCTCTTTGTTCCGACGGTAACGATGTCACCATTTCCGTGAGTCGGCGTTGGACGTACACGCAGTGTCAACCGCACGGACCTTTCCCCAACTAAGAACTCCCGTACTTCCGTTTGCCACTGACCGTAAGGCGCGGTTGCAATTGCCCGATACAGTCCCGGGTGCAAATCGAGCGACGGAATCTTGCCACCCCCGTCAGTTAGGACCCGAAGAACCTCATGTTCTCGGTGATACAGGTCCTGCACAATCACAAGTTCGTCCTTGAGGGGTACACCTGAGGAATCCTCCACAACCAAATCGACATGCGTTGAAGAACTCATCGCTGAAAGCACAATCAACGCCATTAGGAATCTCATCGTTGCGCTCCGTGAGTCGGCTGAGGTTATCGTACTAAGAACAGAATGACCAATCATCAGGTATTGCGGGGATTCCGACTCTTGCCGGAATAACCAGCAAAGCGCCGTTGTGCCTCCGTAGGTCTCGTTCGAGGGACTCATGTGCATAGTTGGCGCGGGGGCTGACGCTGTAAAAGCGGCGGCGAGCCGCCGCACTCCAAAGGGTGGTTTCCACAACGCACAGAAAATCGCGGTTGCCGGGGTATGCGCGGCGTGGTAGCCTTGGCGAACAAAAGGCGAAT
>CAYOOS010000682.1:0-229 GCA_964405585.1 uncultured Acidobacteriaceae bacterium
GTTTCATTAACTCTTTGGCCGCGTTGTATCGCGTGTCGTTTCTGGGCGGGGGATACTGACTACGGCCTCAAATGCAAACTACCGGACATTTGGCGGGTTGGCGGGACTCACTTAGGTTTGTGAACAAGCCTGCGCTACTGGTGTTCGTGATGTGTATGGCGTTGCTGGCGCCTCATCTGGGAGTGCCGAAGGGGAAAGTCTGGGACGAGCATTTGTATGTGTCGGGGGC
>CAYOOS010000682.1:239-2565 GCA_964405585.1 uncultured Acidobacteriaceae bacterium
AAGGCGCTTTATCACATGGACCCCGGGACATGGCTGGGGGTTACTTATACCAATCCAGAGCACCCTCCGCTGGGGAAGTATTTGATCGGGCTGGGCGTTGTGTCTATTGGCGACACTTCCGCCGGGTGGCGGGCGGTGCCGATCGTGTTCGGAGCGCTGACCCTGGTGGTGATTTTCCTCTGGATCTCGAATATTGCGGATTCCTATACCGCCTGGATTGCCGTGGTCCTGGTGATGACCAACGGGTTCTGGTTTGTGATGTCGCGGCTGGCGATGCTATCGATTTTCGAGCTGTTTTTTTGCGTTGCGGGATTTTATTTTTTGAGCAAGGACAAAGCTGTTTGGACTGGGGTATGCCTGGGGTTGGCGTGCGCTTGCCGGTGGAATGCGGTGTTTGCGATCGCGCTGATTGTTTGCTGGCTGACGATTCGCAAGCATCCGGAAATCAAGAAAGCGGCGCTGGTTGGGTTTACGTCTATCGGTTCGTACGTTGTTGCGTTTCTGCCAGCGGTGAAATTCAGCTTGCGCGAATTTGTCCGCGCGCAGATTTACATCTTTCAATTTCACAGGCATCCGACGGGAAACGTGATCGCCGCGCAACGGTGGTATCTGTGGCCATTGCGGAGCGAGCCGGAGTTCTACATCAATTCGTTATTCGGCAATCGGGTGATCATTGTGCTGGGGGCGATCGCGATTGTTTACCTGCTTGCCAAGCCTCGATACCGCCTTTTGGGAATTGCGCCGCTGGTGTTTTGGGCGCAATGGGGCGTTACGGGAAGGCCGTTTGAGTTTTACTACTACTTCCTGGATGCGATGGTGTTTTTGAGCATTGCGGCGGCGCTGTTGCTGGGAGAAGTGCGAACGCGGGTGAAGTGGTTTCCGATGGCGTGCGTAGCGGTTTGCGTGGTTTGGTTTATGCTGCATTATCCGCAATTTGCGTATGTGCACACGCCTTGGGATTCGATATCGAATTACATTAATTTTTGATTTGCTGGTCGAGGGCAACGACTTTCAGAGATCAGGAAGAAAGAGAAAGAAAGAGGGACGGTAACACAGAGTTCACAGAGATCGGAACACAGAGGTCACAGAGTTAAGAGAAGAGGGGAAAAGAGAAACCCAAGAAGAACTTAACGCAGAGGCGCAGAGAGCGCGGAGGGAAGAGAACCCGAGAGGAACATAGGAAAAACCCAAGACCCAGGTACAAAACCGGTACCTGGGGCACCCGCGGGAAAGTTTTCAGTGGTCAGTTATAAGTATTCAGTATCCGAAAAAGAGAAACGTAGGAGCACAGTCGGGAGTGACTGTGCTACAAGAGCAACCCTAGAGAAAAGCCGCAGGGCTCGAAGACTCGCCCTGCGCTACATGAGGGTGCGTGGAGATGGATTAGGGTTGGTCGGTGGGGGTGGTGCCGGCGCGCTGGGCTACTACTTTTCGGGCGTTTTCGTATAGGGCGCGGGCTTGGGGGATGGCTTCAATGGCTCTTTGGACCTGGGGATCGGCTTCTAGCAGGACTTTGAAGCCTTCCTGGGTGCCGTAGGCGGACATAAAGACTTCCTGCCTGATCTTGCGCTTGATCCAATCGAGATTATCGGCCATTTCGGGTTCGGTGTAGTGGATGTTGCGCTTGGCCAGGTAATCGCGGAATTCCTTCATGACGTGGTCGTCCGCTTCAAAACTGTGAGTGATGTTGGGCTTGGTGCCCAGATAAAAGCGAGTGAAGCTGCCGACGCCCTGTTCGACGGGATAGAAGACGTCGTCGCGATACATGGTTTCCTGGAACTTGGTGGGCTTCGGAGTATCCACCAGGATGTCCGGGGTGATGCCACCGCCGCCGGTGACCTGGCGACCGCTGTCGGTCTGGCGAATCTCCGTAGGATGCTCGGGAACTTTGCGTTCGTAGTGATAGGCGTAGAGAGAGACGGACTTGTAGTCGCGCTGAATGAGGCGGCCGCTGGGCGTGTAGTAACGAGCGGTGGTGAGGGCGAGGCCGGTGTTTTCCGCGAGAGGCGTGACGGTTTGCACGAGGCCCTTGCCGAATGTGGTTTCGCCAACGACTAAGCCGCGATCGTGATCCTGTACGGCGCCGGTGACGATTTCAGCGGCGGAGGCGGAGTTGTTGTTGACGAGGATGACGAGGGGAACGTTCATGCCCCGATTGCCACGGACGGCCCAGAAGCGTCGCTCTGGGGCGCTGCGGCCGTGATAGGAAACGATGAGCTGATTCTTTTCGAGGAACATGTCGCCGACGGCGACGGCTTCGGTCAAAAGGCCGCCGGGATTGCCGCGCATATCGAGAATGAGGCCATCGAGGGAATTGGCGCCGAGT
>CAYOOS010000683.1:0-2556 GCA_964405585.1 uncultured Acidobacteriaceae bacterium
GCGGCGTCATCTGCGACAAGTGCGGCGTGGAAGTCACGCTCAGCAAGGTGCGCCGTGAACGCCTCGGCCACATTGAACTGGCTTCGCCGTGTTCACACGTCTGGTTCTTCAAGGGCCTTCCCAGCCGCATCGGTTATCTCCTCGATATCTCCATGCGCGATCTCGAGCGCATTCTCTACTTCGAAGCCTTCGTCGTGGTTGACACCGGCGAAGTTGCCGTCCTCAAGGAGCGTCAGGTCCTTCAGGAAGAGGAATATCGCAAGCTTTCCGCAGAATATCCCGGCCAGTTTGTCGCCAAGATGGGCGCCGAAGCCATCAAGGAACTCCTCCGTCGGGTCGAAGTCGACAAGCTCGCCGACGATCTTCGCGAAAAGATGAAGGCCGATCCTTCGCTCCAGAAGCGCATTAAGTACGCCAAGCGACTCAAGGTTCTCGAAGCCTTCCGCAAGAGCGGCAATAAGCCGGAATGGATGATTCTCGACGTCATCCCAGTGCTGCCGCCTGAGCTGCGTCCCCTTGTGCCTCTCGATGGCGGCCGTTTTGCCACCTCCGATCTCAACGACCTCTATCGTCGCGTCATCAATCGCAACAACCGCTTGAAGAAACTCATGGAGCTTCGCGCACCGGACGTCATCGTCCGCAACGAAAAGCGCATGCTTCAGGAAGCGGTGGACGCGCTGTTCGATAACGGCCGCCGTGGACGCGTTCTTCGTGGCACCAACAACCGCCCGCTCAAGTCCCTCAGCGACACGCTAAAGGGCAAGCAGGGCCGCTTCCGCCAGAACCTCCTCGGCAAGCGCGTGGACTATTCCGGCCGCTCCGTCATCGTCGTCGGCCCCGAACTCAAGCTCAATCAGTGCGGCTTGCCAAAGAAAATGGCCCTCGAGCTTTTCAAGCCCTTCATCTATCACAAACTCGAAGCCCAGGGGCACTGCACCACCATCAAGCAAGCCAAGGAAATGGTCGAGCAGCAGGAACCTGTCGTGTGGGACATCCTCGAGGATGTCATCCGCGAACATCCTGTGCTTCTCAACCGCGCTCCTACGCTTCACCGTCTCGGCATTCAGGCCTTCGAGCCCACACTCGTCGAAGGCAAGGCCATCCGCATTCACCCGCTCGTCTGCACCGCCTTCAACGCGGACTTTGACGGCGACCAGATGGCCGTGCACATCCCGCTTTCGCCGGAATCCCAGGTGGAAGCCTCGGTGCTCATGCTTAGCTCGCGCAACATCCTTTCTCCCGCACACGGTCTGCCGCTCGCCGTTCCGTCGCAGGACATGGTTCTTGGCCTCTACTATCTGACCAAGGCCAAGCCCGGCGCCAAGGGCGAAGGCCGCGTTTTCGGTTCCGCCGAAGATGTCGTCCTCGCGCTCGAAGCTGGTGAAGTCGAACTCCTGACTCCCATGCGCCTCCGCTACACCGGTGAAGTCATCGACCTCACCACCGCGTACGACAACCAGGACGTCACGCACACCGAACCTGTGCGCATGGAGCGGCAGTTCATTCAGACCACCGTCGGCCGCGTCATCTTCAATTCGCATCTGCCCAAACAGATGCCTTACATCAACGGCCTTCTTAAAAAGAAGGGTGTTCAGCAGATGGTCTATTACGCCTATCTGCGCTTTGGCCTCGAATCCACCGTTGAACTGCTTGATCACTTGAAAGCTCTCGGCTTCGCCTATGCCACCAAGTCCGGCATCTCCATCGGCATTGATGACATGCTCATCCCCAGCGACAAATACCGCTTGGTGGAGAACGCCGAAAAGGAAGTCGTCAAGGTTCAGCAGCAATACCTCGACGGCGCCATCACCAACGGCGAACGCTACAACAAGGTCATCGCCATTTGGGGCGACGTCACCGAAAAAGTTGCCGATGAAATGTTCAAGGCCCTCGAAGGCCAGGATCGCGAAGGCAACATCAACCCCGTTTACATCATGGCGGACTCCGGCGCTCGCGGTTCCAAACAGCAGATCCGCCAGCTTTCCGGCATGCGCGGTCTGATGGCTAAGCCTTCCGGCGAAGTCATCGAGACCCCCATCACTTCCAACTTCCGCGAAGGCCTCACCGTGCTGCAGTACTTCATCTCCACGCACGGCGCGCGTAAAGGTCTTGCCGATACCGCGCTCAAGACCGCGGACTCTGGCTACTTGACCCGCCGCCTCGTCGACGTTGCGCAAGACGTCATCATCAATGAGCGCGACTGCGGCACCAGCGACGGCATCTACGTCGAGCCCATCATCGAAGCCGGCGTCGAAGTCGAACCTCTCCGCGATCGCGTCGTTGGCCGCGTCTCCTTGGAAAAGATCAAGGACTTTGAAGGCAGCGTCATCGTCGAAATCAATCAGGAAATCACAGAGGAACTTGCCAACGCCATTCAGGCCGCGGGCATCGAGCGCGTACGCATCCGTTCCGTGCTCACCTGCGAATCCCGCCGTGGTGTTTGCGCCCTCTGTTACGGACGCAACCTGGCCACCGGCCGCATGGTCGAACTTGGCGAAGCTGTCGGCGTCATCGCCGCGCAGTCCATCGGCGAACCCGGCACGCAGCTCACCATGC
>CAYOOS010000684.1:0-2555 GCA_964405585.1 uncultured Acidobacteriaceae bacterium
ACTGCCGACTCGCCGCGCGCACCGTGGCTGGTGTCGATGGTGATGTGGTTTAACTGCATGCGGTTCGTGGATGACAAGGGAATCCCGGCCCGCGAACTGGGGCAACTCGCGCACACCCAGGCCCACCTGCATGGAATGCGGCGCTGGGGTTACATCTCTATCAAGCCGGATCCCAATGACAGCCGCCCCAAGCCGCCGGCTTCCGAATGGTTGATTCGACCGACGCGTGGCGGGCGGAAAGCACAAGAAGTTTGGCGGCCGTTGTTCGGAACCATTGAAAATCGCTGGCGGGAGCGGTTTGGCGAAGGCGAGATCAAACAGCTTCGCGCCGCGCTGGGGACGATCATCGAACAACTGGATGACGAGCTGCCTGATTGCCTGCCTATCATTGCTTATGATCTGTTCAGCGCCAGTCGAGGTGTGAAACTACGGAAGGCGGCTGATCGCCCGCCTGCCAATCTGTCGAGTCTTCCTTTGTCATCGCTGCTGTCGAAGGTGTTGCTGGCATTTGCGATTGAGTTCGAAAGCGAATCGAAGGTGTCGTTGGCGATTTGCGCGAACGTCTTGCGGCTGGTGGGGGAAGCAGTCCGGGTTCGCGATCTGCCCCGCCTTGCGGGCGTATCAAAGGAAGGAATGGCGATGGCGTTTACCTTCCTTTTGAAACAAGGCTATGCTGTCGTGAAACCGGAATCGACGGAGAGCCGATTCAAGGTGGTACAGCTTACGCCCAAAGGCCGAAAAGCCCGGAAGACGTATTTTCGGCTGATCGGGGAGATTGAGGAGCGCTGGAAAGAACGCGTTGGCGCGAATGCGATCGCCGAACTGCGAAGGTCACTCGAAAAGCTCGTCGGCGAACCCGGAGCGCATTCGTCGCCGCTATTTCAGGGACTGGAACCATACCCGGATGGATGGCGTGCGGCGGTACGTAAACCCGAGGTGCTCCCGGACTATCCAATGGTCTTGCACCGCGGTGGCTTCCCGGACGGCAGCTAAAAGGGGTAGAAACTGTTTGCGGCCTCTCATGGTCGCGATAATGGGAAGCACGTCGAAAATCGGAGGGGGTGAGCCTCAGCGTCTACGGGCCTTACTGTATTCCTTCCGTCTGAGGAAAAGGAGACAATTGTCCTATTATGTCGGCCTCATGCTTACCTGAACAACGTCAGTGCAATCATATTGTGCAGTTCTACTCAGAAGATAATTTCTTATTGGATGAACTATGTACGTTTATCGCCGTTGCTTTGGCCGACGGGAACGCCGCGATTGTGATTGCCACGAGATCTCATTGTGATCAACTGACGCGCCGCTTGCGCGCCAACGGTTGCGACACGGACGCAGCGCTGGAATGCGGAAGGTTTGTAGTTCTGGACACGACCGAGACTCTGTCGAAGTTCATGGTGAATGGCTTGCCGGAGGCCCAGCGCTTCTTTCAGGTGGTTGGAGAAGTGGTAGCGAAAGCTACTGCGGCCGCGGAAGGGGTTCATCCTCACGTGGTAGCGTTCGGCGAGATGGTGGCGGAGCTATGGGCGGAGAGAAATGGGGATGCCGCGATCTCCCTAGAGCAGCTGTGGAATCAACTTGCCGAGAAGTATGCTTTCACGTTGCGATGCGCTTATCCATTGAGCGGTTTTAATCGAGTGGAGGATGCAGAGCCGCTGATGAAGATCTGCGCGGAACACTCTGCCGTGATCCCCGGGGAAAGCTTCACGATTCTGCGCAACGAGGATGATCGAGTGCGGGCGATCACGCAATTGCAGCAGAAGGCGCACGCCCTTGAAACGGAAATGGCGGAACGGTTACGCATGCAAAAGGAGCTTCTAGCCAGCCAGGAAGCTCTGCAACGGTCACACGATGAACTTGAGAAGAAAGTGCACGAGCGCACGCGAGAGCTGGTTTCGGTAAAAGACGCTTTACGGCGATTGTCGCGCCGGTTATTGAACATGCGTGACCAGGAAAGACGATCCCTCGGCCTGGAGTTGCATGACAGCACCAGCCAAATTTTGGCAGCGCTGCAGATTAATCTGGCCACCCTTGAGCAAACTGAGAGCCATTCGGACCCGCGGCGGGCGGCAAGGTTGTTGGAGACATTTCAACTGGCAGACCGGGCGATGCGAGAAGTACGCAGGCTGTCTTACGCGTTACATCCACCGTTGTTGGAAGAACCAGGATTGCAGTTTGCGCTGGGGTGGTACGTTGCCGGGTTCTCGCAGCAAACTGAGATTGACGTGCAGTTGGATATTCCCCGGGATATGCAAAGGCTTTCTCACGAAATGGAGCTAGCGGTTTTTCGTATTGTGGAAGATGCCTTGGACAATGTCTATCGTCATTCCGGCAGTAAAACTGCCCAAGTGCGGCTGGCGATCGAAAATGAGTTTCTTCATCTGGGGATTGATGATGCCGGCAGAGGTATGGGTAGCGGGGAAACGCGAAATGGAGCACAGGGGCAATTTTTCCGCTTCGGTGCAGGAATTACCGGAATGATCGAGCGAGCGGAGCAGTTTGGCGGTGAGGACGTTGTCGATGAACCACTCCGAGAGCCGGTCGACGGGCCAGCAGCC
>CAYOOS010000685.1:0-2546 GCA_964405585.1 uncultured Acidobacteriaceae bacterium
TCTCGCTCGAGCTTATCCAGCGTTCCACCTCCGTCGAGGTGGATGCCGCCTACCTCGAAGTCCTCCCTCGCCGCGCCGTAGCTTCGCAGAACCAATGAACGGTTCAATTTCATCGCCGAATCTCATGAGTGGCCGCCTGCTGGCGCGCAACACTCTCTGGAATCTTACGGGCCAAATCTTGCCCATGGCAGTGGCCCTGTTCGCCATCCCTATCCTTATTCGTGGGATTGGCGTGCCCCGTTTCGGGGTGCTTTCTTTGGCTTGGATCGTCATTGGATACTTCAGCCTGTTTGACTTTGGCATGGGCCGGGCCTTGACAAAACTCGTCGCCGAAAAGCTCGGCACCGGCGAAGAACATGCCATTCCCCCGCTTGCATGGACTTCTCTTCTTCTCTTGACGCTTATGGGTATCCTCGGCGGCCTGGTTATGGCTCTCCTCTCCCCATGGCTGATTTTCCGCGTGTTGCACATACCCGGCGATCTGCGAGTTGAAACACTGCACACGTTTTATTTGCTGGCCCTCTCCCTCCCTGTGGTTACGGCAACCTCGGGACTGCGCGGCATTCTGGAGGCCCAGCAGCGCTTCGGCGTGTTGACAGCAATTCGCATTCCCATGAGCGCGTTTTCCTTTGCCGGACCTCTTCTGGTGCTGCCTTTCTCCCATCGGCTCGTGCCCGTCATCGTTGTTTTGTTGATTGGGCGTCTGGCGGGGTGCCTCGCCCACGTGGCGGCCTGCTTGCACGCCATGCCTGTCTTGCGGCGGAGCATTGTCCTACGTCGCTCGCTGGTAACGCCCCTGTTGAGCTTCGGCGGTTGGATGACCTTGAGCAACATCATCAGTCCGATCATGACGTATCTGGACCGGTTTGTGATCGGCGCGCTTCTCACCGTCACCGCGGTCGCCTACTACACGGCGCCCTTTGACATGGTCAGCCGTCTTACCATCCTTCCGGGAGCCATTGTGGGCGTTCTCTTTCCGGCCTTTGCGATGAGCTTCGCGCAGGACACCAGCCGCACCAGTATGCTTTTGAACCGTGGCGTGAAATACATCTTCTTGAGCGTTTTCCCCATCGTGCTGCTGATTGTTACGCTCGCCCCGGAAGGTTTGCGTCTTTGGCTGGGTCCGGCCTTTGCGGAAAATGGAACTTCCGTGCTTCGCTGGCTGGCCGCCGGCACCTTCGTCAATTGCCTGGCGCAAGTCCCCTTCGCGTTGATTCAGGGCATCGGCAGGCCAGACATCACGGCGAAGTTGCACATGGTCGAATTGCCGGTGTATCTCCTGATGCTTTGGCCGCTGGTGCGCTATCACGGAATTGAAGGCGCGGCGATCGCTTGGGTGGCTCGCGTCTCGCTGGACGCGCTGCTGCTGTTCGCGTTTGCACACTGGCTGCTGCCGCATAAGCCGCGCTTGCTGGCTTGGCTCACAGCCGGTGTGCTGGGAGCGCTGGTGATTCTGGGCATAGCCACCTTGCCCCAAAGCTCGCCGATGAAGGGCATTCTCCTCTCTGTTGTGCTGCTCGCGCTGGCCGTCGCCAGTTGGTTCCGGCTTCTGGCCCCGGCGGAGCGCGCGTTTCTTCTCCACCCCAGGCCGGCCGCCTCGCTGAATACGGAGATTGTGCCCGATGCGCGTTGAGGGATGGCAGACCGACGGACGGATGATACAAGCGGACAAAACCTCCGCTGCCGGAAATGTGCGATTACTCGTTGGCGCAAGGAAGTCAAAGCCGTCAACCTCAGCTTGTCCGCAACTCCCATGACCCTTGCTATTAGCCTTGTCATCCTTGCCATCGCCGGTCTGAACCGGTGGATTGGAAAGTCAGTTCTCTACCCCCCAGTGCTGTTCTCCATGGTCTGGGCGTTTTCCCTTTTTCTGGTTTACCAAGGGGGCCGAGCCTTCTTTCCCATCGCCGGGGATACCTTACTCTTCTACCTTTGGGGCGTGTGCGCTTTCGCGGTGGGTGGTGCACTGGGCTTGGGTATTTGGTCCCTTCGAGTTGTGCCTGGCCCCCCGCGGTGCTCAAAAATAGAAGCTTCAAGAAGTGACGCAATCCACCGTAGTCTGGATGCACTGTTGTTGCTTCTCCTGATTGCGCTGCCTTTCTACATTAAACGGCTCCTGGATCTTGCCTCCGGAACAGTGATCGCAGACTTTTGGATGGGCATCCATTCTCGACTTACGGATTACGGCACCGAAGAAGGCTCCCGCACCGTGAGCCTCCTGGACAATTGCGTGGTCCTCTCTCTGGTTGTGGCAATGGTGGCATGTCGTGAAGATGATGGCACGCGCCCAAGCCGGTTACGAAGCGTCTTGGCGGCGGCAATTGCGCTCACCTACACTCTGCTTCGTGGCGAGCGCGCAGGTGCCATCATTTTGTTGCTCGGTCTTTTGTCCATCAGTTGGATTCGGGGCCGCAAAATCAAATGGAAGTTTCTCCTGGTGGTCACCTCCGCATTTTTCGCCGTTTTCTTTGCTATCGCATTCCTCTTAGAGAAAGGCTACGTCGAACGATAAGCAGCACTGCGGGAAAACGTTCCAGCGCTCGCAC
>CAYOOS010000686.1:0-2539 GCA_964405585.1 uncultured Acidobacteriaceae bacterium
AATGACGGATCGTACGAGGGAGACGGCGCAATCGGAAGAGCGAACGGGGAGAATGTTGGCGCTGGGAAAACTAGCCGCCGGGCTGGCGCACGAATTGAATAATCCGGCGTCGGCGGCGCTGCGGTCTGCTCAGTTGCTTGGTGAGGCGTTGATGCTTCGCCGCCGAGAAGCTATCGGAATGCGGAGCGAGGTGGTTTCACCGGAAGCACAGGCCTTGATGAACGGGTTGAGCGAGAAGATTGCCGATTGTGGCGGCGCGACTCGGGCGTTGGATACGTTGCAGCGGGCAGACCTAGAATCGGAGTTGGGCGACTGGCTGGAAGAACGAGAGTTCCCGGCAGACCTGGCGGGAGACCTGGTGGACGCGGGGATATCGGGGCAGGATTTGGCACCGCTCGGAAAACTACTGAGTAAGGCAAACTTGGGGCACGGGCTGCGTATTCTGGCCTACGATCACCAGATTCTATGTTTGACGCGGGAAATTGAAGAAGCGTCGCGGCGAATCTCCGATCTGGTGCAGGCGGTGAAGTCGTACTCGTATATGGATCAGACGCCGCTGAGTGAAGTGGACGTGGAAAACGGAATCGATGTGACTTTGCGGATGTTTCAACACCAACTGAAGCATGGGATTGAGGTGAGGCGTCAATTCGCGAAGGATATTCCCAAGATTCCGGCGAACGGTGGTGAATTGAACCAGATTTGGACGAACCTGATTGACAACGCCATCGGCGCGATGAAGTCGCAATCCAACGGCGAAAAGATTCTGACGGTGCGGACCGCGCTGGAGCCGGAAGGAGTCCTGGTGGAGTTTACGGACAACGGGCCGGGGATTCCCGCGGAGATCCGTGGCCGTATCTTTGAGCCATTTTTCACGACAAAGCCGGTAGGCGAAGGGACGGGGCTGGGGTTGGACATCGTGCAACGCATCGTGCGCCAACATCAGGGCACAATTCGGGTGGAGTCGCAACCCGGCCGGACGGCGTTTCAGGTACGACTGCCGCTGGTTCGCCAACAAGCTTAGAGAGAGTTTGCTTGTCGGCGGGAAGTTATCGCATAAATGCGACTTGCAAGCAGCCAGCGTAGCTCAGGGGTTAAAGCCCCTAAATTTCGAGGGCTCTTCGGCCCGGCTGAAACCGTGCCTTGCCAGAACCCAATTATGAGATGACTCGTAGATGAGAATTACGACGCGCCTGGATTATTTTTTTGAAAGGGAACGGACGAAGTTAACGACATTCCAGATTTGGCCGGGTTTCATGCGACCCGCTTCACCGGTCATCTGGCCCTTGCCATCGGCGATGATGGAGTAGATATCGCCGTCGGTCATATCTTTCAGGGACGCGGGATCGCGGTAATCGAGAAGCTTCAGATTCATGGTTACGGCGAGTTCGCCGGTGCCAGAGCCGTCTTTGCCGTGGCACATGGCGCAGTCGGAGGTGTACACCTTTTTCCCGAGGGCGAGGGAATCGGGGGTGGGTTTAACGGGATTAACCTTTTTCACGACGGGCGGAGGAGTTGTGGAATCAGCAGCAGGTTTGGCGTCGGCGGGCTTACTCGGTTCCTGAGTGGAGGCCTGCAGTGGCAGCAGAAGAAGAGCGCACACTATGATTAGCTTCATGGCCTGGCCTCGATTCGACAGGTCGCGTAAGTGATGGATCGGGCCTGATTGCGTTGAGTATAGTCATCTAACAGGGGCGAAAGTGTTCACTATTGCACATTCTGCTAGCGGCGGCCCGGGCGTGAGCTGAGACAATTGATGGGTCTTGAACGCGGGAGTGGGCAGCGACTGCGAGGGCGCATTTCATTGAAGCGCATTACCCGGCCATTTATTTGTTACAGTTAATTTTCGTGCGCTTTTGAATTGGGGGTTGCGGATGAAAAAGCTTGTCATTTTGGTTGCGGCAGGTGTCTTGAGCGTGGGCGTATTGCTGGCGGCGAAATCGCACGCGCCGAAGATCTCGGGTGAGAAGATCCGGGAGCACGTGAAGTATCTCTCGAGCGATGCCTTGGAAGGGCGCGGGACCGGGCAGAAGGGCGGCGACCTTGCGGCGGATTATATCGCGGCGCAATTCAAGAGTTATGGGCTGAAGCCTGCTGGGGAGAATGGAACTTATTTTCAAAGCGTGCCGATGGTGGGCGTGAAGACCTTGCCGGAGACGAGCTTTGCGCTGGCGCCCGCGAATGGGGAGCCGCTGATGCTGAAGAATCTGGAGAATTACGTCACCAGCAACGAAACGCAAACGGGAATAGCGGATATTGATGCCCCGATCGTGTTTGTGGGCTACGGCATTAGCGCGCCGGAATATTCCTGGGACGACTACAAAGGGTATGACCTGAAAGGCAAAGTGGTGCTGCTGTTTGTGAATGAGCCCATCTCGGATGATCCGAATTTTTTCAAGGGTAAGGCGCTGACGTATTACGGGCGGTGGACGTACAAATTCGAGGAGACGGCGCGGCACGGGGCGCTGGCGACGCTGATCATTCATCGCACGGACCTAGCGAGTTATGGCTGGGAGGTGGTGCGGAATTCGTGGGGCGGGGA
>CAYOOS010000687.1:0-1505 GCA_964405585.1 uncultured Acidobacteriaceae bacterium
CATCGCCGCGATTTTTTGCAACCGTTCGATCGCTTTGCTTTGCAGCGAATACTGCAGGAAAATCTCCGTCTGCACGATCAAGTCTTCTAGCGCCTGCAGCTTTCGCCCCTCTTCCGTCACGGGAGATGCTTCCGCTATTTCCTGGCTCGACGCTGCCTTAGGAGGCGTGGCGGGATTCGCGCTCATCGTCACGCTCTTGGCCATGCGCCCGGCAACGCGCCGCAAAAAAGCTTCATCAACGTGCCCGCGCAACTGCTCCATCCGCTGCTGGTTGCGATAATCGTACGAATCAATATCCACCAGGCGCTCGAGCACTTCGCTGGCCTTTTGAAAACTCCCAGAATTGAAATTCGCGTCAAACAATCTGATCAGCACTTCGAAGTATTGTGACTCGCGGTTCAGCTCGTTATACACCGCCGCCCAGAACTCCAGAATGGGCAACGACTCTGGATGCTTCGCGCCCAATTCCTCCACCTGAGCTACGAATTCTCCAATCTTCTTGTCCGCGAACATCCGCCGCTTCAACGTCAGCAGGATTTCCACCGATTTGGCGTCCTGTCCGATGTCGGAATAGGCGTCGGCGAGATCAAACAGCCGTACGATGCCTTCATTCTTTTCGCGCAGCAGGCGTTCCAGGATTGCACGCGCGCGATCAAGCTGCCCGGCCTGCCGCAATGCCTCCGCAAACGTGTCCAGGAAGGCCACGTCGCCTTCGCTCCCGGCGAATGGCTCCAGCAGCGCCGCCGCCTCTGCCGATTCCCCGTTCCGCAATTTCGCTTCGGCGTAGAGCAGTGCCACGCTGCGCTCCTGAGGCGCCAAGCCGTACGCACGGCCAAGAAACTTCATTGCCGCTTGCGGATCGCCGCCGGAAGTGGCCAGTTGCCCCGCGCGCAAAAACGCCCGCGCCGCCAGTGCATTCTTTCCCAGTTGCGCCGCGGATTCACCCACTTTTAATTGCCGTGTCAGATTGTCGGGATCGAGTTGCGCCGTGCGTTCCCAGCAGAACAGCGCATCCTCCCCCCGGTTCGCTTCGCTGAAAAGTTCCGCCGCTTTGCCGTATTGCTCGATGGCTTCTTCCGGCCGATTTTGCTTCTGCTGCAGGAAAGCGTAACGCGCGATACGTTCGGGAGATTGCGGCGCCTGGGAATGCCGCAGAAAACGGTTGTAAATCGCCAGCGCCTTGGTTTCGTCTTTCGGTTCGACGAGCAGGTCAAATAAGTGGCCATAGTAAACGGCGGCGCGATCAGGCTGATCCACGCGCGTATATAAATCACCCAACGCCTGGCTGGCCTCCGCGTGCAGCGGCACCTCTTCCAGAACCGCCAGGTACGCCTCGATGGCGTCCTCCACGCGGTTCTTCTCCAGAAACTTCTTCGCGCGTTCCAGATGCTTGTTGACGTCTCCGGCCATCTGTCCGTATTGCCTCTGGCTGTTGCTTGGGCTTTGAATTCTACAGGTCCGCCGCTGGGCACGAAACCCTCATTCACTATATACCCGCCCCCAAA
>CAYOOS010000687.1:1515-2539 GCA_964405585.1 uncultured Acidobacteriaceae bacterium
CCCCAAACGCGGCAAAACCAGACTCGCCCCCTGATGGGCAATCCGGCAAGGTGGCCCTTCGGCCAGTGCTTGCCGCATCTTTGTCCTGCGAATCTCCTGCGTCGCTTCACAGTCTTACCTGGTCAGTCTCGGATTGCGCGACTGTTCGGGACTTCGCAAACAGGGGATGCTACCCTCCTATCTAGGAAGGCTTGGGTCCAATTCCATTGGAAAATCTGGCATGAATCAAAGAATCCGGCATTCAGAATCTCGATACTCGAGGCCATGTCCTGTTTGTGGCGCAATCATTCGCCTTTCCGAAGTTCACCGGGAACTCGATATGGTCACGTGCCCCAAATGTGGCGAATGTCTGACACGCGAAAAGAAACATCTCTGGTTAATAGGTGCATTAAGCCTTGCGACGGCGGCTTATGCAACCAGACATTTGGTCTATCGTGACCCCTTATTCCTCTTGGTCACAAATGTCGTGGCACTCGTCCTCTTTTTCGTCGGAGTTTTCTTTTTTGGATTGATCGTCCCTCCCAAGTACAAGCGGGTTAGGGGAAAGACCTTTGACGAAGCATTGTCGTTGTTCGGGACCGTCAAGTCTGATCCTGACAAGAAACCTTTCCACGACTGACTATCCGGTGGCCAAGCACAGGTTGTCCACTGCTAGCTGGTGATTTTAGGGATGTACCGCGTCTTGATAGTAAGTGCCGTCACCGGAAACCGCCCCACTACCTCGCATCCCTCCGGGCTGACGTCCCTCTACGTTTGTGGCAAACTAGATGTTCGCACGGCAAGCTTCGAGCAGGGTGAGAGGTGCTCGCCCCAGCGCCTTAGCTAGCCGTCTATCTCACGGGAACACCATCAGGCACAACCCTGGCGGTATTGAAAGCGAATGGACCCAAAGTTCATACGAAATTTCTGCATCATCGCGCATATTGACCACGGCAAATCCACCCTGGCCGATCGCCTCCTTGAACTTACCGGCGCCCTCACGCAGCGCGAGATGCACGAACAAGTGCTCGACTCCATGGATCTG
>CAYOOS010000688.1:0-2536 GCA_964405585.1 uncultured Acidobacteriaceae bacterium
TGCGATCCAGTACACCTTGCCAGGCGGGAAGATTGTGCTGAGCGCCGAAGCCAAAAATGAAGAAGTGATCTTCACGGTGACGGATACGGGCATCGGCATTCCGCAGGCGGACCAACCGCGAATCTTTGAGCGATTTTACCGCGTGGACGTGGCGCGCTCGCGGGAAGCAGGCGGAACAGGGCTGGGACTGTCCATCGCAAAACATTTAATAGAGGGACATGGCGGGCGCATCTGGGTGGAAAGCGAAGTGGGAGTGGGATCGAAATTTCACGTGAGCGTGCCGATATTTGATGCGGAGCGCGCGGGGGCAAGGGCGGCAGCTTCTTCGGCAGGGATCGCGAGAGCCAATCGAGGAAGCCTGCAAGCGAATTCCTAGCATTATCTTTCCGGGCTATTCATGAGGCTGTAAACGAAGCGTAACCTTATAGGCGGACACTTCTTGACAGCGTGTGGAAGTGTGCAGGGCGAACTTCCGGCGCGGAGGCAAGAATGGCGACAGCAGCCGGACTGACCGAAGTGGTTCTGCACGACACACTGGTCAACTACCTGATTTCGATGGCGCGGATTGTGGAAACAGCGATGAACCGGGCGCTGGACGCAATCGTTGGTTTTGACAACCAGCGCACTGCCACGCTGCCGGGTGAAGTGTTCCTGCTGGAGCCGCGCATCAATGAGATGGAAATCATGATTGACGAGCACGCCATACGGCTGTTGCGGCGGGGCTCGTTCAATGATGACGAGATGCGCCTGATTGTGGCCGCGTTGAAGATTACGAACGACCTGGAACGCATCGGAGATATCGCCGTCAGCCTGGCGGAGCGCGTGATTACGCTGCGAGAAATGCATGGAGCGCAAGCACCGGAAGAACTGGGGCCGATGGTGGAAGCAGTGCGGGCCATGGTTAGCCGGAGCCTGGGGGCACTGATCTTCCGGAACGCAGAAATGGCGACGCAAGTTCTGGAGAGCGACGACGTGGTGGATAAATACCGCGACCGAATCTTCGAGAACCTGCTGCAACACATGACCACAGACGTTGCGCTGGTGAGCCCGGGGATGCAATTCATATTGGCGACACGGCACCTGGAACGCATCGCGGATCACGCGACAAACATTGCTGAAGACATTATCTTCTGGGTGCGCGGGCTAGACGTGCGGCACGGGCGCGGGTTGATGCTGCGGCCGGAACAATCGGATACGAACACCAGAGGGGCCGCTCCGCAGGTCACCGAGAATTCACACGGGCTTCATTCTGATGTGACCGCGGGCTGCGAGACTCAGCGCGTTTAATCTTCCATCCAAGTCCTACCACGGGGACCGGTGCACCCCTGGCTCCGGTCCCCTTCTCCTCTCCCCTCGCGAAAAAGAATTAACCACGACACTGCAAAGAGTGCGGGGATTCTCCCCGGGGAGGAGAACTTTGCTGAAGAAGAACCGCAATTCGGGTGGAAAAGCAATCCTAAGAGGAGGGAGAGGCGAGAGCGGCGGCGGGCATTCAGGAGGTTTCAGATTTACGGCAAACGATAGAAAACAAGATAGTTGCGAAGGCAAGCAGGGGATTGTTACAGACTATTCATGCTGAATTGACATGAGCGTAAGAGAGGAACACTACCTTCGGAAACCGGGGTGGTTCGATAGAGCCACGGTAAGAGTTTGAAATCTGAAGCAACAAAGAGAGAGGCAATGAAAAAACTGGCATCACTCACGTTGTCGCTGTTCCTTCTTTCGGGACCAGCGTTTGCTGATTCAACGAAAGACACACCGAAGACAGCCGATGCACAGCCAGCCAAGGCTGCGGCAGAAGCAAAGCCCGCGACGGCCAAAACGAGCGCGGAGATCGCAGCAGAAGTGGAAGAATTGCGGCAGGTATTACAAGCTCAGCAAGAACAATTGCAGATGTTGAAAGAAGAATTGGCCAAGCGCGACCGGCAGATCGAGGAAGCGCGGGAAGCGGCGGCATCGGCGAATTCGCACGCGGCGGAAGCCAACGTGAAGGCGAGCGAAGCAGTTGCGACTTCAGCGGAAGTGAAGACGGCAACCACGGCGCTAAACAGTTCGGTGGCGAGCCTGGCGTCGAGCAACGCGGCAGCAGCGAATGCGGTGGTGGCTACCGGCGGCTTGGGTGACGCGGAGGAAAAGGGACCGACGACGATCCGGTTTAAGGGCGTGAACATCACACCGGGGGGATTCATCGCGGCAGAAAGCGTGAACCGTCAACGAGCCGAGAGCGCGGACATCAACACGCAATTTAACGGGATTCCTTATCCGGCGAACGCGACGGGCAAACTTTCAGAAATGAACTTCACTGCCCGCCAGTCGCGCCTCAGCCTTCTGTTTGACACGAAGGTGGCCGATGCGAAGCTCATTGGCTACTACGAAATGGACTTCCTTGGTGCGGGAACGACTTCCAACAACCGCCAGAGCAATTCCTACGTAATGCGTCAGCGGCAGCTGTTTGCGCGAGCGGAATTTGCCAGCGGCTGGTCGTTTACCGGCGGGCAAATGTGGAGCTTGGCCACAGAGAACAAGACAGGAATCA
>CAYOOS010000689.1:0-2532 GCA_964405585.1 uncultured Acidobacteriaceae bacterium
GAAGTCTCTATTCCGTTTTGAATCTGTTGGTGTGGCGCGGTTTGTTAGCAGGCCGGGTTTACTCGACCAAAAGTATTGTTTCGACAGAGGTCTTGACGCCTCCGGCGTCACTGGGCTAAATAGTTTGCGGAAAGACCCAAGGCGTGCCATTCCGAAGCGGGCAGCCCGCCGAGGAATCTTTGTTGGATTTCCATTCGGAGCGAGTTCCATCGTTTCGGACGGAATAATACACCAACGGGGTACTCTCGCAACCGTTTCAGCCTGTTTTTTTGTGAATTAAAGTACAAACGAGCTTGCATCTGCACGCGCTGTGTGGAAGAGCGCAGAACGGGGAATGTGAAATGGGGCGTTTCACCGCGATCCTGAAAAACTTGTGGGAACGTTCGATGATGCACCGCGCGATGCTTGTGGCGCCGCCGGTCGCGTTGATTCTCTGGGCTGGCTACATCTCGGTGGGAACGCGATCCAGCGCTCAATATTTCACAGCGAAGGTTGACCAGGGCGATATCTCCCAAGTCGTGCAAACCACGGGAACCATCAACCCCTATAATACTGTGCCGGTCGGGTCGGTCGTGTCAGGTAACATCGTTGCAATCAATGTCGACTTTAACTCGCAGGTGAAGAAAGGTGACATCCTCGCGCAGATCGATCCGGTCCCCTTCCAGGCGGCACTGGCTCAGGCGCAAGCGGCCTACCAAAATGCCGTGGCAAACGTAGCAAACCTGGAGGCGCAGATCCAAACAGCGGCCGCCAACGTCGCGGTGATGAAATCCAATATTGCCAAGGCGCACGCCACATCCGTCGATATGGACACGCAACTCCGGCGCACAAAGGTCTTAGCCGACCAAGGCGTGTTGTCCGCTCAGCAAAAGGACGACGCGCAGGCCAACTACGATGCAGCCGTCGCAACCGAGAACGCTTCTGTCGCGCAGGAAAAGCAGGCCGAAGCGCAGCTCGATTCCACGACGGCCCAGCGGGACCAAGCCAAAGCGCAGGTGCTCATGCAGAAGGCCTCGGTGGACGCGGCTAAGTTGCAGTTAAGCTATTGCACGATCCGTGCGCCCATCGACGGTACAGTTGTCAATCGCACAGTCACTCTCGGCCAGCCGGTCGCAGCCAGCTTGCAAGCTCCGAACCTGTTTAGTATTGGGCAAGATCTTACACATATGTTGGTTTATTCAAATACAGACGAGGCTGACGTTGGGCGCATCCGACCGGGCGCAGCGGCTTCCTTCCGCGTGGACACTTTTCCCCGGGAGACGTTTAACGGACGCGTCGATCAGCAGCGTATGAATGCAACCACGATTCAGAATGTCGTCACCTACAATACGACCATCGCGTTCGACAATCCCGACCTTAGGCTATTTCCAGGAATGACTGCGTACGCCTCCATTCCCGTAGCCACCGCCAGGAATGTCGTGAAGATTCCCAATGGAGCCCTGCGATTTAAACCAGATTTGACCGACAGTCAGCGCCAGGCGCTCTATGCGAAGTACAACATAACCGAGACTGCGCCTGCGGCGGCCCGAGTGGCTGCTGGCGGGGCAGCTGCTGCGAGCGCTGGTGGTCAAGGGGGGAATGCGGCCCCTCCCGCCGGAGTTGGAAACCCTGGGCCGAGCCAAGGCGGTGCAGGCGCGGGTGGGCAGGGAGGGGGAGGTAACCGCCGTCCCGGAGGAGGCGGTGGTGGGGGTGGCCAGGGCCGTGGCGCCAATAGCCAGCGCCAGGACACCGGCATCGTCTGGAAGCTACATCCAGACAAGACTCTCGAACCGGTTCAAGTGAATCTCGGTGTCACGGACTTTACGTTTACAGCGATGATGAAAGGAAATTTGAAGCCGGGCGATGAACTGGTCATCGGCGAGGCCACGTCGACGGCGAGTGCCCAGAACCAGGTGCGCAGTCCGCTGGGCGGTCCCGGAGGCCCCGGCGGGCCAGGCGGTGCCGGAGGCATTCCACGCAGGTTCTAATTTGAATTCCGATAGGCGGGACAACAATATGACCGAACAAACTGAGCCTGCGTCGGAACGTCTCCAACCGCGCGCGGATGCCAAGCCGGTCATCCGTTTGGAGAGCGTTTATAAAACGTACGACTTGGGCGAAGTTCAAGTTCAGGCGTTGCGCGGCGTTACCCTCGAGATATACGAGGGAGAATTTGTGGCGGTGATGGGTCCGTCCGGCTCCGGCAAGTCCACGGTGATGAATATTCTGGGATGTCTGGACCGCCCTACTCGGGGGCACTATTACCTGGATGGGGTGGATGTGTCGCAGATGTCAAAGAAAGAATTGGCAAGAATCCGCAATCGCAAACTGGGATTCGTATTTCAGCAATTCAACTTGCTATCGCGCACGTCGGCGCTCGAAAACGTCGAGCTACCGACGGTATATGCGGGAATTGCTCCCGAAGAGCGCACGAGGCGGGCACTGGAATCACTGACACGGGTGGGACTCGCCGAGCGCTCTGGCCATCATCCATCTCAGCTCTCGGGAGGACAGCAACAGCGCGTTGCGATTGCGCGCGGGTTAGTGAACCGG
>CAYOOS010000690.1:0-2528 GCA_964405585.1 uncultured Acidobacteriaceae bacterium
GCATCTTCCCTGCGGCCAGCAGCCATGTAGACTTCGGCGAGATTGAGGTACAACTGCGCCTGGTTGCGTTTCAAGCGCACGGCGGTGTCGCACATGCGCTCGGCATCGGCCCAGCGGCGTTCGGTGCGGGCCAGTGCCACGCCCAGATAGGACATGTAATAAGGATTGTTTTTTTCGAGTTCGGCAGCGCGCTGGATATGTTCCAGGGCCTTTGCGGAGTAGTTATCGCGAAGAAGCGTGAGGCCGGTCTTGAATTCGCGGAAAGCTTCGGTGTCCATCATCGTACCACCTCGTCAGGATTCAAGGATCCCCCGGGAAGCTGCCACTCCGGAAAGGCCGCGAAGCATGCGCCGCAGGAAATCGTGCTCAGCGCGCGCGCAAACATCGCAGCCAGCTTCGAGGCAGAGCAAGAGAGCGGCCGGAGCCGCCGGGCTGAAGGAAATTCGCGAATTTGCCCCTGGAGTTGGCATCCACCGGTCCTTCGCTACGCTACGGTGGAATGGAGGCGGAATCTACTGACCCGTGGGACAGTCGTGGTGCAGGGGCTGAAAGTTCCAAGAAAAAAGAAATCCCCGTCGAACGGGCGCGGAGAGGGTCAGGTCTCCGCGGGGTGACTTTCCCAATTGCGGCGCCACACTTTCCAATCGGCCAGCGTGGCCTTAAGCATGGCCTTCGCAGCTTTGTGGAGCCAGCGGTCCTTGCGGCGGGCAAGATCGTGCTTGACGGCTGGAATGGCCTTTGGCGAGCCGAGATGGATGTTCGCGGTTTCCCAGCCCATGCAATACAGGAGTCTTTTTTCATCGCGTTCGGCGGGCAAGGTATTGATTTCGATGTGGCAGCAATCGGGGGCCAAGCGGCGCACGATCCAGTGCTCCGTGAAATGGACGTGGGGATCGCGGATGCGCACGGCACAATCCACAAGTTTACGGGAAAGGATTTCCGCGGTGTCCAAATGGAGCGACCAGATCCACGCGGAAGGGGTGAGCTGCTTGGCTTCACGGGCAATGTAGGCACCCTGCCAGCAGGCCAGAGCAAGGACGCGGGGATGGCCGAGGCTGCCCAGACCGGCGATGCGGCTCTTTAGTTCGTAGGGTTCTTCGCGATAAGGGAGCGTGGACTTCAGGAGTTTTATGACACCCGTGGGGAGGGTGCCCTTGTAGCGAGGACAAGCGCACATTTTTTCCCAGAACCGGACGGGATCGCGAAGCTTGTTGAGCGCCAACAAGCGCAGCCAACGATGGTGTTCGGCGAGAATGAAAGGCCTGCCGCCCTTGGCAATGGAATCGCGATAGCCCTGCTCGATGGCGCGTGTAGCTTCCTTGCGGGTGAGGGAGAGGTGCTCCTCATTGATGGCCAGATAGGCGCTGGCGAGCAGGCGAACGAGGTCCACGGTATAGGCTGCAGGCCAGGCTTCATCGAAATCGTTGACGCCCCAGATGAGGCGGCCCTCAAGGTCGCGCCAGGTGCCGAAATTTTCGACGTGCAGATCGCCGACGGCGAGAACCTGGGGAGCGCGGGCGAGTTCGGGGCAGACGACGGGCCACAACTCCGCCCAGCGGTAGAAGGTGGCGCGGAGGAAAGGAAAAGCGGCGAGAGCCATGTTGCGGTGCTTGAGAGCGACGTCAGAGCGGATAAGGCGGACGTGACGCGCGGCCCATTTCTCAAAGTTGGAGGTGGCGTAGACGATGTCGGGAAGAGCGGGTTTGTTTGGGTTCATGAAGATGCGCAGTGGCGATGGGCTGGCGTTTCCTTTGTGGAGAGAAGTTTACTGCGGGAGGGTGATTCTCACAAGAAACGTGGTTTAGAAGGGCGGACAAGGCGCCCACCCCGCAAACCTCTCCGGGGCGCAAAAATCGCGCTTCAGAAAGCGGGCGCTACAACGGAAAGAGAACCCGGGAGAAAAGCCGCAGGGCTCTCGGAGTCGCCCTGCGCTACAAAGGGGGAACCCAGGAGTGAAGATGAGGAAGAGTGGGGCGTTGGAGTGTCAGAGCCCACCCTTCCCGCTATAGGCGGGCGAAGGGTGGGGGCACCCTCAAGTTCATTGGTTGATGGCGTGACCGAAGAAACATGAGAGAGACCCAAGAGAAACGCGAGAGAGACCCAAGAGTGACCCAGGAGGGACCCAAGACCCAGGTAGAAAATCGAACCTGGGGCACCCGACGGTTGGTGGGTAGGGTTGAAATTGTCAAAGCGGCGGCTAGCCGCCGCACTCCATAACGGATTACGCGCGGGCTTGGGCAGTGGCGCCTATTACGCGGGACTCGTAAATCGGAAACTTCGCGGCCAGGTCGGCTACTTGTTTGCGGACTTTTTGTTCTACCGTGGCGTCGCCAATGTGGCTGAGGATTTCCGCGACCCAGGTGCCGATCAACTCCATTTCGGGTTCCTTCATGCCACGCGAGGTGACGGAAGGGCTGCCGAGGCGAATACCGCCTGCCTTCATCGGGGGGAGGGGATCGAACGGAATGGAGTTTTTGTTGACGGTGATGCCTGCGCGGTCGAGGGCTTTTTCCGCGTCGCTTCCGGTA
>CAYOOS010000691.1:0-2523 GCA_964405585.1 uncultured Acidobacteriaceae bacterium
CGCAGTCCATGGCCTTAACCGAACGGTTGAATGGCCTATTGTCGTGCGCCTGGCAATTGGCAGTGTCCCTGGCACGGCACTCACTCTTCTGTTGTTGGCGCACTATCACACCCAGTCGGCTGGAGTGAGCACCACGATCACAACGGTTCTGGGATGCGCCCTGATTCTTACCGCTGTATCGATCGTATTCCGCAAGTTCATCCTGAATTCTGTCGCTGAATTCACGAGCAAACTGACCGAACGGAAAACGACGATATTTACGATCATTTTGGGCACGGTACTCGGAGTATTGGTATCGATCTCCTCGGTCGGTGCAGGGGCGATTGGCGTGACATTTCTGTTGATCCTGTATCCGAAATTACCAGCCGGAAAAATCGTGGGATCCGACATCGCCCATGCCGTACCGCTGACTCTTGTTGCAGGGATCGGTCACTGGCTACTGGGCTCCGTCGACGGGCTTCTGCTCGTATCGCTACTGGTTGGATCGTTGCCAGGCATTATCATTGGCAGTTATATCTCGGCGCGCGTACCGGACAAAGTGTTGCGTCCGATACTTGCGGGAACTCTCGCTGCGGTGGGCGCGAGACTGTCCTTCTAGTGTGAAAATTGGAGATCTGAAAATGCCCCTCATTGCGCGCTCCTGTTGTCGCTCATCCCCGTAAGTCGTCTGGACTAACATTCCTTTATTTTTCTGACAACGCCTGTTGGAACATGTCGGTTCCAGGCTAAGAAAGAGGACTATTGCGATGAAGCGCCGTTGGTTTATATCGTTATTCATAATTGCACTCGCATACTCTCCAGCGAGCAAAGCTCAGGAGAGCGTTTCTGCGGCAATTCGCGGCAGTGTTCCAACTCGCGCTCTCCTGGTTGTGGCCCACCCCGATGACGAATCCGAGATGGCAGGCACGATCTACAGAATCACAAAAGAGCTGTCAGGTGTCGTCGATCAAGTGATCATCTCTGACGGAGAGGGCGGCTTTCGCTACTCATCCTTAGCTGGACGCTATTACGGAGCCGATCTTGCCAACGAGTCCGTGGGAAGGGCGCGCTTGCCGCATATCCGCCAGGATGAAGCTCGTCGCGCTGGGCGCATTCTCGGTATCCGGCACCAATGGTTTCTGAACGAACGTGACGACCATTTCACACTGGACGTGGGAGAGGTATTTCAAAAGAGCTGGAAGACAGATCGGGTAGAGGAGTGGTTGGTCCAGCGGTTACGCAAAGATCGTTACGATCTGGTTTTCGTGTTGCTGCCCAACGAAGACACTCACGGCCAGCACAAAGCCGCGTCGATCCTCGCTCTGAATGCGGTGCAGCAGATTCCTGAAGACCGGCGCCCAGTCATCTTAGGCGTACAGGCCAGTCCTAAAGACACCGGTTCTTACAAAACTCTTTCCGGCTACCCGATAACTGCCACAACGTCTGCTACTCCTGAGTTTCATTTCGACCGCGAGACCCACTTCGGATTTCGCAATTCCCTTTCCTATCAGATTGTCGTGGACTGGGTAATTGCGGAACATAAATCACAAGGTCTCTTCCAGACCACCTACGGCCAAAACCGGTTTGAGAATTTTTGGGTGTTTTCGATAGGCGGCAGCTCGTCTAACAAGAAAACTTCCACAATTATCGAGGAGATCGCGGCCAAGCCGCAAACTGGCGAACCCGCCGGCAGCATATTGACAGCCAAGTAGTAGAGACATGCGAAAAACAATCTCAACTAACCGAAACCTAACCAATTTGGATGTTTCGGACTCTTGCGCAAGAGGAATACATGAGAATTTGGCATCGCCAGGTCGCCCGTGCTTTAGCTGTCCTGCTTGCTGTTGTCGCACCCGTGTTTCCAGCATTTTGCCAGGAGGTTGGAAACGGAGGCGCAGCGGTAAGTCCATCGGGTTTTTTCGATCAGTATTTTGCGCGTGTTGACGCGACGCAGGCGGCGCAACCCCATTGGATTACGCCTGTCGCCACCGCGACCCCTCGCCTCGAGGAAGAATATCGCGCTGATATTTTCTGGCAGACGAATTCCAGCGGCGTCACTTCTGAAAATTACGGCGGCACCAAGGGGCTGGAGCTAATTCCATTTAGGCGGGTGGAAGTCATCCTCAGCAATCCGCCTTACTTAGTGCACAACAATCCTTCCGTCCGGGACGGATTCGGAGATTTTCAATTCCTCATCAAGTACCGCTTGCTCTCCTCGAATGAGGAACATAGCAACTACATTCTTACGGCTTTTCTTGCAGTCAGCCTGCCCACCGGTTCGTACAGCAACGGTGCTCTGCACGCAATCATTACTCCAGCGATTGCCTACGGTAAGGGTTTCGGACATGCGGACGTGCAAGGAACGTTCGGGGTTGGGTTGCCGGTGGCTGACACCAATCTAATCGGCAGGACATACTCATGGAACAATGCACTGCAGTACCGGCTGCTTCGTATGATTTGGCCCGAAGTTTAGTTCAATTCCACATTCTTTCAGCAAGGAAAGAATGACGGACAAAAACAAGTATTCGTGACTCCTGGATTGAT
>CAYOOS010000692.1:0-2522 GCA_964405585.1 uncultured Acidobacteriaceae bacterium
GGCTGCCGCTCGCCTCCATGCGCGATGAACGCGTGTAAGCTTCTAGTTCCAGAATCGCCGGGCGATCTCGCAAATACGGAACAAACGCAACCTTGGATTGCCGAGAGACAGAAAAAAGTTTTCTTACTGAATACGCGATGAATTTTTCGTAACCAACCAATCCGCAGTAACACTTACCGCGTACTTCAGTTCGTAGACGAATCCAAATGGTAGCCGTGCCGCGTGGCATTTTATATGGCACTGCGTCCCGGGTTGGATCGTCTGCAATTCAACCCAAAGGAAATCCCCATGAAGCGAGTCAAAGCAACCGTGGCTTTCGCTATGGCGCTGGTGATGCTGGCTCCGGCCAGCTTATTTGCCTCCAGCCATCGTGAAGCCCCGATCTCCGCCCTGGATCGCACGGCGGATGTCACCGATTGGTACGCGTTCGTCAGCTACGACCATCCTGACCGCGTCACCATGATTTTGAACGTCGATCCCTTCCTTGAACCTTCGAACGGACCGAACTATTTTCCCTTCGATCCCAACGTGCTTTATGAAATGAACATTGACAACAATCGCGACGGAGTTCCGGACATCACTTTCCAATTCCGTTTCAAAACTGAAATTCGCAGCCCCGGCGTGTTTACCGGCTTTGTCGGCGGCATTGACAACATTCCACCCATCACTTCCCTTTCCGGCTCCGGCTCTGAGGGTTTGAGCCTTCGCCAAACCTAGAGCGTAGTGATGGTGAAGGATGGCGTGCCCACGTAGTTGAGCAAAGGAAAGACTCTTTATGCTTTGCCTTCGAATGTCGGGCCGCGCACCATGCCCGATTATGGAAAGCTCTTCAATCAGGCCGTCTACGACTTGGACGACGACATCCAGGTTTTTGCCGGCACGGTGGATGATCCTTTCTTCATCGATCTGGGCGCAGCCTTCGACTCGCTCAATTTCCGTATGGGAGTGGGAGGAGTTCTCAGCCAGCAGGAAGACAACGATGACACTCACAACTACGCCTCCGACGCAGTCGCGGGTTTCAACGTGAATTCCATCGTGCTCGAGGTCCCCATCAAAATGCTTACCGTGGATGGCAAGATTCACGGGGCCAAAGATAAGGACGCGGTGCTCGGAACCTATGGCAGCACATCACGCCCGCGTGTGACGGTGCGCCGCGCAAGTGCAAGTGATGACAACGCGGGCAAGTGGCGCCAGGTAAACCGCGAAGGCAATCCGCTGATCAACGAACTGATCATCGGAACGGGCTTCAAAGACAAGTTCAGCACCGATGCCCCGGTGAACGACAAGCAGTTTGCCAAGTTCGTTCTCAACCCGCTGCTGGCGCAGCTTTTCTCCTCACTGGGAATTCCGGTTCCTCCGCCTCCGCGGGATGACCTGTTGGTTCTGGTGCAGTATGAGCCGCCAATTTGCCCCGGTTGCACCTCCAAGGACTTCGGGCCGGTCGCGGACCTGCTGCGGCTGAATACCGGCATTCCAGCCACCAAGTTTGGAGACCAGAAGCGTCTCGGATTTCTGTACGGAGATATGGCTGGCTTCCCCAACGGCCGTCGTCCGATTGATGACGTGGTCGATATTGCCGCCCGGGTGGTTGGGGGCATCCTGGTGAATCCTGTGACGTACGGCACACGCATCGGTGACGGCGTCAACATTAACGATGAAGGTAATGGCGCTACGTTTCCCTATGTGCGTCCGGCGCATAGCGGGCGGAACAGCCATCACATTGGACCCGGCCAATATGGCTGCACCGGCGATCCCAAGGGTATCTGTCCGGTGAAATAGCACTCGCGTGGCCGTTGCCGCGCGCAGCGGCCACCTTTTTTCGAAACTTATAAAAAGGAGATGATATGAAAAAGATTTTCGTGCTACCGCTGCTGCTCATCGTTATGCAAACCGGATTCGCCCAGACTGTCGCGACCCCGGCTGATGCCAACCTTTCGCCCGCAGAACGAAACATAGCTCAGGCGCAGAACTTGATTGCAAAGAACGCGAAGGATTTCGAAGCCTACAACGCCTTGGCATTGGCGCTATCGCGACGGGCCAGGGAAACCTCGGATGTGAAATTTTATGCGAAAGCTGAAGAAGCGCTCCAGAAATCCTTCGCCATTTCACCCGATAATTTTGATGGCCGCAGGATTCATGTTTGGCTACTGCTTGGCAAACACGAATTCGCCGCCGCCCTGGATGAAGCCAAGGTACTGAATCAGCGGATGCCGGATGATGTGATGGTCTACGGATTTCTAACCGATGCCAACGCTGAACTGGGCAATTATCCCGACGCCGAAAAAGCTGCGCAATGGATGCTCGATCTGAAACCGGGCAACATTCCGGCTCTGACCCGAGCTGCCTATCTGCGCGAACTCTTTGGCGATGTCGATGGCGCACTCGAACTGATGAATATGGCCTATCAGTCGACTCCGCCGAACGAAGCTGAGGATGCCGCCTGGATCCTGTCGCAAATGGCCCACCTCAATTTGATGACCGGCAAAACCGATGAAGCTGACAAACTCTGCCAGCAGGCACTC
>CAYOOS010000693.1:0-2508 GCA_964405585.1 uncultured Acidobacteriaceae bacterium
CTGACCTGTTCGTCACCTTCCTGCGCGGCGTAAACTGCAATCACAGTGCCGGGTTGTTCCCACTTGTTTTTAACGTGATCGCCCACTTCAGGAGTTTCGCCACTCGCGTAGGGCATGATTGCCTCCATTCACCGGGCTAGATTGATATTTGGCAGAAGTTATCACGAATTGGAAATAGAGGAAAACCGATGTTGGGTCACCTTGTCTGAGATTTACAAGTGACATGTCTAGTAAGGGCAGCGTTTACCAGGACTGACCTCTTAATTTGTCACTTTCAGGACTACTTCCGGTTGGCCGACAATTCACTCTGAACAACTGAATTGGTCATGCTATGCTTTCAACCCTGCGTCCCCCAATTTTCACAAGCACTTCAATCAAGAGAGGTCGAAATGAAAGTGAGACGAATCGCCAATGCGTCTTGCCTGCTACTGTCGCTAACTGTTTTCTCCGTTTCCCTTGCAAGAGCGGCGCAATCTGCCCAGGCGGGTGATCAGCAGTCACTTGCGGCGATTCGCGCCGCCTGCGCCGAGGATGCACAGAAGCTGTGCGCGGGAGTGCAACCCGGTGGGGGCCGAATCGTGGCCTGCCTCAAGGAACACAAGGACTCGCTGTCTGATCGGTGCAAACAAGCCGCAGGGCTGACTGCGAACCCGAGCAATGGTTCAGCGCCCAGCAGTTCGAGTGCATCGCCCGGTTCCGAAGCCCCCACCGCTGTCACTCCCGCCGGAAAGTCGTCCAACGGTGCCGATGCCGCGCCGAAAGTGGTTGCGCGCGGTACTGCCCCCGGCGCCTACCTGCGCATGAAGCAAGCCCAAGTCATCGCCCATGTTGTAGATCCAACTTTGGGGGGCAAAGTCGACCTTCCGGCGATGGATATGTTGATTCCTTCCGCGTGGGACTTCAAGGGTAGCGTAGCCGGCAATACTACCGAGGGATGTTTTTCAGATCTTTATGCGGTGTCGTGGGAGGCCACGAGTGGGGACGGGTCTGTCGCTTTTCAAGGTGCCCCAAACGACAGCTGGCAATATACGGACGATCCAGCAGAGTTGCGCAAGTTGACAGATCCCAATCGACGCGCACTCGGCCTTCAAGGCAAGCCCTGCCCGGTGAAGAAACCCATGAAAGCGGAAGACTATTTTCGCCAAAACGTGTTCAGCGCGTTCCCTGGCGGCAGTACGGTTGTTTCGGTTGAGCCGTTTCCCGAGCTGAACCAGATGGCACGCAAGCAATTGGGATTGCCGCCAGATGATGCGGGCAACAGCGGCAGCACTCGAACCGATGCCATTCGGGCGCGCGTCGAATTTCAAAAAGATGGCAAGACATTGCAGGATTGGGTGTCGCTGGTCGTCGTGACGCGTATCTTTCGCCAGGGCCGGGGTGCATTTTACGATTGCCACGCGATCGATGTGATGGCATTGCGGGCGCCGAAAGGGCAGCTCGAAGCCAACGAAAAGCTCTTCAAAGTGATGATCAGTTCCGTTCGACCGGAGCCGAAATGGCAGGCTTACTCGAACGGAGTTATTGCCAAACTCTACCAGGCTGAGGCTCAAAAGGAAGCCACGATGGACGCAATGGTGGCCGCTTTTCAAAAGCATGTCGCCGACACCATCATGGGCGTCACCGCCAACGCAGAGCGGGGTGCGCAAAACAGTGCCTTCGGATTTGACCAAAACATACGTGGTGTGCAGACCTTCCGGGATCCCACGACTGGAAATACGATGGAATTGAGCAACCTTTATGATCACGCCTGGTTGAACGGATCAAACGAATACATCATGAGTGATGATCCGAACTTCAACCCGAACGGACAACTTTCGGGAAACTGGAATCAACTCCAGCCCGTGCGGCCCACGCCCTAGCAGAATTAGATACGAATTCAGTCAGGATATTAAAGCTTGGTAAAGGAATTCCAGATGGCGCGGCCGAAGTCCGCCAACGATGGAAAAATGATGCGCTGGCGCTGTGCATTGGAGGGTATGTCGTCGGCAGAAATGGCAGGAGTCGGATAAGAGCGGAGAAGCTTAAGCAAGTCGGGGGCGCGGACGCGGGTGGCGACCCCTTCGATCATGACGGATCGGACGCGGGGATTAAGTCCTAAGAAGTTGGCTAACCGGACATCTTGCTTTTAGTACTCCCATCGGCTGCTTTTCCTGCGCGGCGAAGCGCACGTGGGGGATGGGGTGAGTTCACTATCGGTGTTTTAAGCAGGGTCAAAACAATTGGAAATGGCTGCACAAATGGCCGCAAAAAACAGGAAAAGCGGATGGCTTTGGACCACCCGCCCTTCCTGCGTTTGGGGGTTAGGGAAGATCGTGTAACGGGAGTGTCAGTCCCGGCCCATGGCTTCGAGGGTCTTGTGGCGCAACATTCCAAAGTGCCGGTTCAAGGGATGCTTGCGTTCGAGGAACGTAAAAACCGGCGAGCGGCGCGGGGTGAGCTTAGCCATGGCGATGTTGAGACGAATGTCGCGGCGGGCGAATTTCATGCCGGCTTCGAGCGCTTCGCGCG
>CAYOOS010000694.1:0-2496 GCA_964405585.1 uncultured Acidobacteriaceae bacterium
GTCGCGATTTCACCAATCTCGGCAACATGATTGATGGCGGCTGCGCCGAATATGTCCGCTGCCCCGAAGTCAATTGCATGCCCTATCCCGAAAACCTCGATTGGGCCCACGCCGCCGCCGTTCCGCTCGTTTTTCAAACCGCCTGGCACATGCTCGTCAATCGCGCCCAGCTTCAACCCGGCGAAGACGTCCTCATCCTCGCTGCTGGCAGCGGTGTCGGCAGCGCCGCCATCCAGATCGCCAAATTCTTCGGTTGCCGTGTAATCGCCACCGCGGGCAGCGACGAAAAAATCGCCAAGGCCAAACAGCTCGGCGCCGATGAAGTCATCCACCACGGCATCATGCCCATCTCCAAGGAAGTTCGTCGCCTAACCAACAATCGCGGTGTGGACATCGCTTTCGAGCACGTCGGCCAAGCCACCTGGACCGAAAGTCTCAAAAGCCTCGCAACTGCCGGACGCCTGGTCACCTGCGGCGCCACCACCGGCCCAGACGCCAAACTCGACATCCGTTTCCTCTTCACTCGCCAACTCTCCATCCTGGGCTCCTACATGGGCACCAAAGACGAACTCCGCACCGTCCTAAAACTAGTTGCCCAAGGTCGCCTGGCTCCGGTGGTCGACAAAATCTGGCCCCTCCACGAATGCGCCACCGCCCACAACTACCTCGAAAAATCCAAACAATTTGGCAAAGTAGTCCTCACCATCGACTAACCCCGCGAACTCTCATCGCATGTCGAAAATTCGCGAAGGGTGCCCCGGGTCCGGTTTTCTACCTGGGTCTTGGGTTTTTCTTCTCCGCGAACTCTGCGCTCTCTGTGACCTCTGTGTAAGTTTTTTCTTTCTTTGCCTTTTATCCCGCCACCCGTTCATCTCTCGCATTCTTAAACTCTTGAACCCCTCCACTCTTTCACTCTTACACTTCCCCCCTGTTCCTTCTGGTTTGTATGTCTCCTCCCCCTATGTCAAAATAAATGCGCATCAAAGAGGTACCCATGGAAACCACTCTCGCCAAAAGCATCACTCTCACCAAGCCCGACGATTTCGGCAAGCTCCTTCAAGACGAAGGCATCATCTTCACGCAACTCGATAAAGCCGTGAACTGGGCCCGCAAGAGCTCCATCTGGCCACTCGGTTTCGGTCTCGCCTGCTGCGCCATTGAGATGATGTCCATGGCCGCTTCCCGCTTCGATCTCGCCCGCTTCGGCGCCGAAGTCTTCCGCCCCTCCCCTCGCCAGGCCGATCTTATGATCGTAGCTGGCCGCCTCTCCCAGAAAATGGCTCCCGTCATTCGCCAGCTTTACGATCAAATGCCCGAACCCAAGTGGGTCATCTCCATGGGAGCCTGCGCCACTTCCGGCGGCGTCTTCAACAACTACGCCATCGTCCAAGGCTGCAATCAGATCATCCCCGTGGACGTCTACGTTCCCGGCTGTCCTCCGCGCCCCGAAGCCGTCCTTTACGCCATCCTCCAGCTCCAGAAAAAGATCGACGCCGAAAAGGGCTCCTTCAAACGCGCCCTAAATCTAGCCTGATCCTCTATGGAGTGCGGCGGCTCGCCGCCGCTTTTACAGTCTCAACTCATCGAAGACCAAAATTCCGCGGAGGTTGCCCCAGGCACGGAGTAAGTGCCTGGGTCTTGGGTCTCTCTTCTGTGTGAACTCTGTGCTTTCCGCGACTGCTATCTAAGCTTGTTCCTCTTCTTCTCTGTCATCCCGACCGGAGGCCCGCGCCGTTTGCGGGCCGCAGTGGAGGGATCGCGGCACCATCCCATCCCTTCTCATCGTCTATCGCTTCTTGGGGTGAGCGGTAGCTACAAAATAATCTTTTCTTCCCAATTCGAAACTGTTAGTTTTACTCCCCATGATTCCCCCCGACACCAGTGCCCGTGACCTCCTTCGTCACTGCCTCGCCACCATCGCCTATCGCGGCGCAAAAGTCGTTCACGGCGCCCCAGACTCCTTCGCCGATTTCCGCTCCGCCGAGACCACGCGCACTCCCATTCAAATCCTCACCCACCTCGGCGATCTCTTCGATTGGGCGCTCTCCATGGCCAAGGGCCAACCCGCCTGGCAAGATTCTCAGCCCCTCCTCTGGCAAGACGAAATCCATCGCTTCTTTGCCGCACTCCAGAAATTCGATGACTATCTCGCCGGTCCAGAGTCCCTCCACGCCTCCCCTGAAAAACTCTTCCAGGGCCCCGTCGCCGACGCCCTGAACCACATAGGCCAACTAGCCATCCTCCGCCGCATGGCAGGCGCTCCGATCAAATGCGAAAATTACTTCAAAGCCGACATCTCCGCCGGCCGCTTAAGCCCAGACCAGCCCAAACCTAAACACGAATTCGAATAGCCGCACAATTCCCGTAGGGGCGCAGGACTCCTGCGCCCCAAGTCCGCACAATTCATAATGTTGCAGGGTTTTTCTTCCTCTATTGTGGAGTGCGGCGGGTAGCCGCCTCGACTGCGTCCCCAACCCACCGCCAAGCCCACTTTTC
>CAYOOS010000695.1:0-2492 GCA_964405585.1 uncultured Acidobacteriaceae bacterium
CTGTCGCCAACCACCGCAAATGGTCGCAGACCTACAACGTGCGCCTGGCCCTGGTCCGCAATCCCTATTCACCGCTTGCCACCGTCCTTGCCTTCCTGCCTCATCTCACTGTTTCGGATCTTCGCGAACTCGCCGCTCCCGGCATCGTCCCCGAAAATCTCCGCCGCTATCTCCAGGCCGAAGTCCAGCGCCGCATGCGCGTCTCCAAATCCCTCGCCGACAAACACGCCTAGCCAGTTTGGAGTGCGGCGGCTCGCCGCCGCTTTTACGGACTCAACTTCTTCGCAAAACCATTCTTTTCCACGCCGCCCCTATTTCCTCAACCTGGCAATCAATATCGTCCCCGCAAAAAACAACACCGCCGAAAACGTGAACGCCGCCTTCACCGAAACCTCCGCCCACAACACCCCAACAATCACGCTCGATAGAAAATCCCCCACTGCATTCACCGCCGCCAGCGTCCCAAACGCCATCCCGTGCTGCTCTTTCGGCAGAAGCTCCGCCGCCAGCGAATCCTCCAGCGCCTCTTCCGTCCCGACATACACGCCCGCAATCACAAAAATTGCCGCCAACCACCACAACGAATGTGTCCCAGTCGCCAGCAGAATTGCGGTAACGCCTCCCACCGCATAGCCTCCCGCAAGAACCGCCTTGCGATGCGTCACGTGGTCGCTGAGCCAGCCGCTCACATACGCCGACCCCGCGTAGAACACGTTGTGCAGCGTATACAGTCCCACTGCCACGCTAGCTGCCCACGCCATTCCATGTGTCGGCGCCAGCATCCGCGTCGCGTAAAGAATCAGCAGTGTGTGCGAAAAATCCCCCGCCCCGAAAATCCCCACGCCCAGCAGAAATCTCCGAAAATAACCGGGCAGCGCCCGCAGTCCCGTCACAAACGACACCTGCTTCCGGTCTCCCATCGGCCGCTCGCGCACCAGTATCCAGAAGCACAGCACCGCCAGCATTCCCGGCAGCAGCGTCCACAAAAACACCGCGCGGTACTCATGATTCGTCACGCGAAGCAACCAAAGCGCCGTCAACGGCCCTGCGATCGCTCCCACAGTATCCATCAATCGTTCAAAGCCAAACGCCCGCCCATAGGCGGAAGGCGGCACATCCGCCGCAAGCAAGGCCTTCTTCGCAGGCGATCGTACCCCGCGTCCCAGCCACGCCAACACTCGCCCAAACAATATGTCTATCGCGTGTGTCGCTAGCCCAAATGAAGCCGTCGCCAACGCCGTCACCGCGTACCCGATCACCACCAGCGGCTTGCGGCGTTTCAATCGATCCGTGTAGTGCCCCGCGCCCAGCTTTGCAAAGCTAGATAATCCGTCCGATATTCCTTCAATCGCACCTAACCAAGCCGGACCCGCCCCAATCGCCGCCAAAAATGCCGGCAGCACTGCCGTTGCAATCTCATGGCTCCAGTCGCTGAACAGACTCGTCAGCCCAACGCCCAGCACCGTCCGATTAAGCCAGTGTTTCGTTGGCAGTTCCTTTGTGTGATTCATATGTCGAGATAATGTAACGCACGGCGAGTCCGCGCTCCTTTCAGCCCGCCGCTTCCTGGCGGGAGTCCTGCGGCTTTTTTCTGGTCTTGGGCGTGATCGAGAAAACGCTCTTACCGTTTCGCGGCCCGGTACAGAATCACGCGCACTTTCTCCAGCGTAATCAACCCGCCATCCACCATCTCATCCAGCCGCGGCAGGATCTGTTCAATGCGTTCCTGCGTCTCCACCACTTCCAGCACGATCGGCAAATCTTGCGACATTCGCAGCAGCTTGTCGGTGTGATAAGCGCTCGTGCCTCCGTAGCCGCCCACTCCGCGCAACACCGTCACTCCGGAAAATCCTTCCTTCCGCAGCAGTTGCACAATCGCATCGTGTAACGCTTTCCCGTGCCATTTATCCGATTCGCCGATGTGCACTCTCATCAGCGTCCGTTCTCCCTCAAATTTCTGATGTGTCATCGAGCACTCCTTACCGCTCATCCCTTAAATTCTGCGCCTCTCTCCTTAGGGGGTCGGAGCTTTAGCTCCGACATGGGGGCCTGGATACCAATGGGCTTTAGCCCCTGAGGACTCTGATCTTCCTCATCCAACTCCCAAACACACTTCTAGAACCGGTTCGCCAGCCGTATCCCCGCCACCGAAAGAAACAGCCCCAATACCACGCTCGACGCCACATATGTCGTCGCCCAAAGCCATTCGCCCGCTTCCAGCATCTTCGCCGTTTCCCAGCCAAAACTGGAAAACGTTGTGTACCCGCCAAAAAATCCGATCGCAATCGCCACGCGCAATTCCGGCGAAATCACCATGCGATTCAGCGTGATCTGCCCAATCAGCCCCAGAAAAAAACAACCCGTCAGATTGATCACCAGCGTGCCGTAAGGGAACGTGCTCCCCATCTTCACCTGCAAGAACCCCTGCAAGCCATATCGCGCCAGCGTTCCAATCGCCCCAAACACCGCAATCAGCAGTAATCGCAACGTCT
>CAYOOS010000696.1:0-1117 GCA_964405585.1 uncultured Acidobacteriaceae bacterium
TCGAGCGGTACGGAGGGGGGCGCTGAGTATCTGCCGGCGCCGCAGCGTGGGTCGCCGATGACCTACATGCTCAACGGCAAGCAGTACATCGTCCTTGCCGTTAGCGGCGGAGCATTCTCCGGCGAGTATATTGCGTTCCGCTTGCCGAAGGATTGAAGCGTGGGCTCTTCGAAAGCTCTTTCGGCCGAGAGGATTGTACTGTCATTTCTGGCTAATTCCCGCCGCCCAGGATTGATAGATACACCGAGAGACCGTCGAGCTTCTCCTGCGATCGCCCTCAGTCCAGTCCGTGGTATTTGAAGTTCCGAAACACGACTTCACCTGTTCCGGCGGCATACAGGAAAAGCCGGCGTCCGTCCGTCACATAGGTCGATGCGTTGTCGAACGGAATCCACGTTTTCCCATCAGTACTGTAGAACGCAGAAATGTCGTAGTTGATGTCGCGAAGACGCAGAAAAAGATGTGTTTCTTTGGATTCCACATCGTCCCGATGCTGAGTCCAACTTGTCAAGAATGTCTCTCCCTTTCGCAAACTGACCATGGCCCAGGTAGCCCCAGCTTCTCTGCCACCTCCGGAGGAAAGTAGCAAGCCTGCTTCCGCCGTTCCCGGGATGGAGACTTCCACTTCAGCTTCATAAGAGTGATTGACAGGCGTCACGCCAAGCATGCTAGCAGCCAATGGAATAGCAGCTTTGCCAGGCAAGCTACCCGCCGCCTTCATTACCAGCTTCCCATCTCCGACCTGGAAAGACTCTTCTGGTTTCACGGATGAGTCGTGCAGCCATTGAATTCCTAGAGAGGCGTTTGAAAAATCATCTGACAATGGCATACCATGGCCTACATTCTCTCCGGCCGGTTTTCTCAGCACGTCCGTCGGTGAGACACCGCGCGGAACGCGAGGCCAGCCGTCGTCTGTCCACTCAATGGGCAACAAGAGGCTCTGCTTGCCATATAGCACGTAGGCATTTTCATAGCCGGTATACAGGAACCACCACTTGCCTCCACTGTCCTCTATCAGTGTTCCATGCCCCTGGCGCCACCATTTGTCGTTTGAGCTTGCGGTGTGCACCAAGGGATTGTAGGGAGAATTCTCCCAAGGACCCTCCACCGATTTCGA
>CAYOOS010000696.1:1127-2490 GCA_964405585.1 uncultured Acidobacteriaceae bacterium
ACGATGGACATATGGCCGGTAGTCGGCCCATCCCCACCCCCTTCAGCCGAAACCATGTAGTAATAGCCCTCGCGGTATACCAGCTTGGGCGCCTCCAGACATTTACACGAAACTACCCAGCTCTTTGGATAGTTCCAACCGTCATAAGCTTTCTTTGGATCTCCCACAGTGCTAAGACCATCAGGAGCCAGGCGAATCAACATGCCCTTGTTGAAGTACAGATACCGATTGCCTTGTTGGTCGGCAACGTGGCCCGGATCGAACAACGTTGGAACCGCCAGATCGATAGGGTCGCTCCACGGACCTTCAATGTGGTCGGACCACATGACGATGTTCTTCTTGAGCGGAACGCCCAACTGAATACGCGAAGGATCCATCTGCGTCGTATAGATGTAGTACTTTCCTTTGTAATAGGTCAGGTCGGAGGCCCACGGTCCGAGGTCAACGTTGTGGAGTGCGGGCATGATCGGCCCCCAGTTGACCAAATCGCGTGAATGCCAGATTAATCGATCCGGCCATCCGCCACCCGCGATCATGTAATAGTCGCTGCCGACTCTAACGACGGTGTTGTCGGCCCCAGGACCCACGAGAACCGGATTTCGAAAATGGCCGTTGCCCAGATCGGCGTGCGGAATGTTTTCGAGCCGGGCTTCTTCGGCGCGCCCGCTGTCCTTCTCATTGGCACCAAACAACTTCAACGAGGCGAGACAAACTGCCAAGCCGACTGCCAGAAGAAGTAATACTGCCTTCGTCCCAGGCAGCTTCATATTGCCTCCACTATGAAAACCGGTAGCTATATCCTAAATAGGTACCCTTGATGGAAAAGAGCAATAGCTAAAAATCCTACCGAGGAGGAAGCAACGGTTTTTGCCCTACCTGTAGTTGCTGATCAAGCGCAGTGAGCTGCGCCGCGGCAATAGAATAATTGGCCATGAGCCAGACCAAATCCACGGTGCCTTTACGACCAAATAAACGCAGAACCTCAGCGAATGTGCCGGAAGAAACTTGTCTGCGGCCAAACATCTCGCGTCCGAGGGCAACAATGGCAGTTTCCTTCTCGCCGAAACCAACCACAGGTCTCTCGTATTTGATGATGTCGATGGCAGACTGTTCGATATGGCGTGGATCGCTCGGGTTCCGCCCGAACCTTTCCCATTGGGTCCATTCGTACTGGCAATCCAACTCGCGCGCCGTCACCAAAATCGCGATCTCCATCAACTGGTCGGACAATCCCGTTTCGTACTTGAGATAGTGACCGACTCCTATCATGAGTCCGGCGAGTTCGGGATCCCAGAGAGTGACGCGAGATTCCGCCGGAGTCCCCGTAGGGAAAAACCCGGCTCGGACCGCCCCGTTAGCCGCA
>CAYOOS010000697.1:0-2486 GCA_964405585.1 uncultured Acidobacteriaceae bacterium
GAAGAACGTGCACAGCGTGCCCTGTTGACCGGTGGCAGACGTGTCGCCCGAGGGTGGAGGGCAACTTGCAGGATCGTCCGGATCGCCGTTGCCAATATAATTTCCTGCCGTGGCAGTACTGTTGACAACCGTGAGTTCGGCGTCTTTTGTCCAGATCGCGAGTGCCTCGCGGATTCGCTGAGTTATCACTGCAGGCGAATCGCCATTCACTGGATCTCGCACGCTGACTGCCGCGTGAAACGTTGCGTGAAGCTGTTCCAGTTCAGCCATTTGGGCCAGCTGCTCCACCCGATCCGCATCGTCGCCCCAGCCGCCTGCGTGGGCAGCCCCGATGGCCGCGGCAGTTCCCGCAGCGAGCAATGCCGCAAAGCGTGTGTACATCGCAAGAGTTCGCATTGGTGTGGTACCCTCCTTGTGATTGCCATTAAGAACCGGCCGAACCTACTCATCCGCCAGGATCTCCAGGCCTATGTGTAAAATCCGGCTCTATCTATAAACGCGATATCCGAAGGAAAAAGGGATCATACCGATCGAGAAAATATGCAAATGCCTTAGGCAGCGAGGAAGAACATTGACACTTGGGTTATACTAACTACCCATTTCTGTATCGGATAGATTGGGGAGAAGTCCTTTGATTGCCCCGGAAGCAGACGTGACGGCCCTGCTTGTGGAAGTCGCGAATGGAAACCAGGCTGCGCAGGAACAGCTTGTTCCGTTGGTCTATGACCACCTAAAAAAGCTGGCGCGCGGGTACATGCGGCGTGAGCGGGCCGATCATACCCTGCAGACCACTGCCCTGGTTCACGAAGCCTATCTCCAACTGGTTCGTCAGCGGTCTCCCAATTGGCAGGGTCGTGCTCAGTTCTTTGGGATTGCCGCCCAGCTGATGAGACGGATTCTGATCGATCACGCCCGACGCCACTTGCGGGCGAAACGTGGTGGAACCCAGGCGGTCCTGCCCTTGGATGAAGCACTTGCCTTTTCCCCAGAACACTCCGAAGACCTACTGAAATTGGATGAAGCTCTCGACCGTTTGTCGAAGCTCGATCCCCGCCAAAGCCGGATCGTCGAGTTGCGTTTTTTTGGAGGTCTGAGCGCGGAGGAAACCTCCAAATTTCTGGGCGTCTCGCCAATTACCGTAAAGCGGGATTGGGCTTTAGCAAAAGTTTGGTTATACGGCGAATTGAGGCCTGGCAATGGGGATCACGCCAAAACAGTGGGAACGCGTTAAAGAGCTATACCAGGCCGCGCTGGAATGCACCGCGACACAGCGAAGTTTTTTCCTTGAACAAAGTGAGCGCGACGAAATGGTCCGCGCGGAAGTGCACCGACTCGTTGGCGTCCACGACCGTTTAGGCACCCTTTTATCGAGCCCGTCATTCGTTGCCTTCCGGAGCACTGGTGCAAATCCCCCAGAACGACTGGCACCTGGTGAAGTGTTAGCTAGCCGGTTCCGCATAGTGAGTTTCATCGCGGCCGGTGGTATGGGCGAGGTCTACAAAGCAGAAGACTCGCTTCTCGATCGAATTGTTGCGTTGAAACTCCTGCCAAAGGAACTGGCCGAGGATCAGGAATCGTTGGAGCAGTTTCTCCGCGAAGCGAAAGCCGCCTCCGCTTTGAATCATCCAAACATCTGCACGGTATATGACTTTGGGGAAGATGCCGGAAGAGCGTTTATCGCGATGGAGTACCTTGAGGGCGAGACACTTTCTGCGCTGGTCCAGAGGGGACCGCTCTCAACAATCGAAGCTCTGAAGATCGCGATAACCGTGGCAGGGGCACTGGGCGCGGCGCATCGCAAGGGAATCGTTCATCGCGACCTTAAACCGGGCAACATCATGCTCACCGAAAGTGGGACCATGCTGCTCGACTTCGGACTGGCGAAGTACGAACGGCCCGTGGCGTCGGAGGAGAATCTCTCGCTCCCTACTGGAGACGCGCAAGTAGTTGGCACGCTGCCGTATATGTCTCCGGAGCAGTTGCATGGCCAAGAGGTTGACGCCCGGGGTGACATTTTCGCGTTTGGTGCCGTTTTGTATGAGATGCTCACCGGGAAAGGAGCCTTCCAGCGTAAGTCCAACACAGAAACGTTGGTGGCGGTGGATAGTGAAGAGCCGAGCCCGCTGCACGAGGTCGTCAAGGATGTTCCGTGCGGGTTGGAGAAGGTTATTCGCCGCTGTTTGCGCAAACGCCCGGAAGAACGCTATTCAGGCATGGCAGAGATTGAGCATGAGCTCAAGGACTGCTACGAACTGGCTTTGGAACCTTTCAGTGGTGTGAATCTAAGAGTTCTGTTCCTTCAAAGCAGGCAGCCTCGTGTCGCTTTCTCCGCGCTGATCATTCTTTTAGCGCTGATGAGCCTCGTTGGCTGGTGGATCCACCATAGTTCCAAAGTCCGGTGGGCTAGGGACCAAGCATTACCGCAGATTAGCACGCTCATCGAACGAGACGAACTTGGCGAAGCTTACGCACTTGCTGTTCAGGCC
>CAYOOS010000698.1:0-2482 GCA_964405585.1 uncultured Acidobacteriaceae bacterium
CGCCCTGCAGGTGCTGGCTGTGGCGGATGTCCGCCCAGGCAGCGCCGAAGATGCGAATAAAGTCGAACCCGGGATGCTCAAAGAATCGCTTGTCTTCCGCGGAAAGGATGGCCTGGATAAGATTCGGAGGCAGATCCTCGTAACGCACCGGCCGCCTCTTCTCTCGCGCGCTATCGAACAGATTCGTGATGAGTTCAGGTTCAAGTTCGGCGCTACCCAGGTCCGCGCCCCCTGCAAGCGGCCGTATGGAATGGACAACTTTCCCGCTGAACTGCACCGTAATACCGTTGCCCTCGCCGAAATACGACAGCTTCGACGGGCGAATCGTCACCGTATTGCCTTCCACGGTGTATTGCCCTGGTGAATTCTCGCTGTCGTCCGCGCGGTAGCCCACGCGCTGCATGTACATGACCAGGTCGTCCAGGCTCCACGCCTGGCCGTCGCTGATCCGTTCCGGAGCCGAAAAAATTTGCGTGGTGTTTTGGAGCACGCGCCCGGAAAGGCGCGCATCAATCATGCGGGAATATTTAATGTAGAAATACGTGAAGGCGCCGGCGGAAAGCAGAAAACACAGCGCCACCACCGCCAGGAGTCCGATCCCAAATCTGGAAGTCCAAAAGCCCTTTTGCAAGCGAAATCGCAATAGCTTACTCCCCCAGGGTGGACACTTTCATTGTGACGCATCCGCGGGCCAGAGGGAAGCCGAGAGCGTTCCCGGGCTTGCGGACGGCAGGCCTATTTCATGATGTCCAGACCTTCGCTCACGGGAGAGAAGGTGATATCGGTCTTATAGACGAAGAAATCGACAGGGACGGTGTAGGTCACGCTGATGGTGATGCCGTGGTTCGTGTTGGCAAGTTTAATGTCGTCACGCGTCGCCGGGATGTCCAAATCCTGTATCACCTTGAAGAGGATGTCGCGAACCTGATCTTCCGTGTAGCGGTTCACGATCGCAAATTTCGCCTGCTCGTTCATCTTGTCCTGCAGTTGGTATTCATTGACGTACAGGGGCACCAGCCGGAACGCCACGAACACTCCAACCACCAGAATTACCGTGTAGATGATCGCTTTTAGTTTGCCTTCCCCGCGCTGGGAACGCCGGGAGGATCGTTTTCCAAAGCTCACGAAGTGACACTCCATTGGGCCGCCCCCAGGTACAACCGGCGGCAGAAAATTATTCCGCTATTTGTTCAAGCTACCACCCGGTCCGCGCGCTGTCGAGAATCCCTCGTCGCTTGTGTGCTTTACCGGCAACTCCCGGGGTTAGTACGCCCGCGCAAAAATGGCCCGGTGATCACCCGGTTTCCCGCAGTACACACAGGCGCCGCTGGCGCTTCCCGCACCGTGTCCCAGCACCGCATCGGGGTCCAGAGGGATGCATCGCATGGTGGCGCGCGTCTCTTCTTTGATGCTGCCCTCGCAATCCCCGCTGCCACACCAGAATGCAAAAGCAAATCCAGTCTCAATGGCCTTTTTGAACTCGTCGTAATTCTTTACCTCATGCGTGTTGGCGCGACGGAAGGCCAGTGCCTTGTCGAACAGCGACTGGTGAATCTCCACCAGCAGTTTTTCGATGGTGACGGGCAGATCGGCCAGCGGGACGCTGAACTTCCCTTCTCGTCCCGGCTTGTCGCGTCGCGCCAGCATCGCGGCTTGTTTCGCCACATCCTTTGGACCAAGTTCCACGCGCACGGGCACGCCGCGCATCTCCCAATCGTTGAATTTCCAGCCCGGGCTGAATCCTTCGCGCTCGTCCAGCGTGACGCGCAGGTTGGCCTTCACCAGTTGCGCCTTCAATTCCTTCGCGGTTTGCAGCACCGAAGCCTTCTCGTCGTCGCTCTTGTAGATAGGAACGATGACCACCTGCGTCGGCGCAAGCTTTGGCGGCATCACCAGTCCCTGATCGTCGCCGTGCACCATAATGATCGCGCCGATAAATCTGGTCGAAAGCCCCCAGGAGGTCGTCCAGCAAAACTGCTGTTGGCCCGTCTGGTCCAGATACTTCACATCGAATGCTTGCGCGAAGTTCTGCCCCAGGAAGTGTGACGTCCCCGACTGCAGCGCCTTGCCGTCGCCCATCAGTGCCTCAATGGCGTAGGTAACTTCAGCACCTGCAAACTTTTCGGCGTCGGATTTCGCCCCGGGAATCACCGGAATCGCCGCGTCGTTCACCGCAAAATCCGTGTACACATCCAGCATCTGCTTGGTCTCTTCCACCGCCTCTTCCCGCGTCGCGTGCGCCGTGTGGCCTTCCTGCCAGTAAAACTCCAGCGTGCGCAGAAAAAGTTTGGTTCGGAGTTCCCAACGCACCACGCTGTTCCACTGGTTCATCAATACCGGCAGGTCCCGGTAAGACTGAATCCACTTGGACCACATGTGCCCGATGATGGTTTCCGATGTTGGGCGGACGACCAGAGGCTCCGCCAATTTCTCCCCGCCGCCAATCGTTACCACCGCCAGTTCCGGCGAGAAACCCTCGACG
>CAYOOS010000699.1:0-2480 GCA_964405585.1 uncultured Acidobacteriaceae bacterium
CTTGCACCTTCAGCGCCGTCCGTCGGAAGGAACTCCCGCCTTTGGCGACGCGTGGTGAAGCGTGGCCGTGTTTCCCTTTAACGACTTCCATGATGTCTTCTATGCTCATTTGTCGTTATTTAAGGTTCATTTTCCCGATGTAATACTCTCGAGCGCTGCCAATCCCTTCACCGCCACGGTAGCGGGTAACGGCACGTATCCAGCGACGGGAGCGTATCGTTGCCCGTCCTGCAAACACCAACTGAAGAGGTCATGAATCAACTTGGCCTTGGCCGCGTTTGGGTTGCTCTTGCGGAGGAGTATCCAACTGTAGGTCACGATGGGATACGAATCCGGGCCTGAGGGGTCAGGAACAAACGCGCGCAAGTTGTCGGGCAGTTGAGCTCCCGCTAATCCTGCAATGATGCTCAGTCCCGACGCCTTCACGAACTTGCCTTCTTTGTTCTCGATGATCGCCGTCTTCAGGTCTAACTGTTGTGCAAATCCGTATTCGATGTAACCAATGGAACCTATCGATTGCTGGATCCTGCCGGCGACTCCCTCATTGCCAGGCGCACGCATCGCCATCCCCGGCCAATCGACGAGGGTTGCAGCGCCGTACCGGGCGCGCCATTTGTCGCTGATCGCATCCAGGTGTTTCGTAAATGCGTATGTCGTACCACTCCCGTCTTGCCGCACGACTGTCGTAATGGTAAGGTCCGGAAGCTTGACGCCAGGATTTGACTCGGCGATCAGCTTGTTGTTCCAATTGGTGATTTCCCCAAGGAAAATGCCGGTGTAGGCCTTTCGAGATAGTTTCAAGTTTCCCTCGAAGCCGGGAAGATTGTAGGCGAGTACCACGCCACCCGCGGTGATCGGCACCATCAGAACGCCCTGGTCGACAAGAGCGATATCGTTATCCGTCATGGCGGCGTCGCTGGCGCCAAAATCGACCCTATCCTCGTCTTTGACGTTCTTTCCGATGAAGCGCCGGACACCCTCGCCGCTGCCCACCACGTCGTAGGTGATGTACGTGTTTGGGTTGTCATGTTGAAAGATCGTAAACCAATTTTTGAACAGTATTGAATCAAACGTGGAGCCAGCACCGGCTAAAGCGACTGCGCCGACTGGAACTTTGGTCTCCGTGGTCCCACGGCCCGAGGAAAAACAACTCGTCAGAAGGCTCCCCAGCAAGACCGTCGTCAGGGCAGGCATTACACTGATACCCATCGAATACATCATCTTGGTTCGCATATTCTGCCTCCATCTGCCAACGAGAACGGTGTACGCCGCAAACCTTTTCCGAAACGCCAATCAGTCTTCCTTGGCGATCAGTTCGCGCACATGGTTCTCGATCTCATCGCGCACTTGGCGGAATACTGCCAGGCGCTCGGCGGCAGTCCCTTCGGCAGCAGCGGGATCCTGGATGTCCCAATCGAGACGCCAGATGGCGCCTGGAAAGATGGGGCATCTTTCCTTCGCCTTCTTGCACACGGTAATCACATACGTAAACCGCTCCCGGAAAAACTCTGCGGAGTCCTTTGCCCTATGGCTGGAAATGTCGATTCCCACCTCTTGCATCACGCGAACGGCGACTGGATCGAGTTCCGTAGGCGTGGTGCCGGCGCTGGTGACTTCGAAACGGTCCCCCGCCATGTGGCGGAGAAAGCCTTCCGCCATCTGACTTCGGCAGGAATTGGCCGTGCAGAGGAATAGGACGCGTATTTTCTTCATAGGAGGCCCTTTCCTTTCCTTCGAGAAGGCGGAGAACCTGTTGATCTGATTCCGAAAAGCGAAATACTCAAACAAGTCAAAAGCGAAGTTATAACCGCCGACGATATGGTGAACGAATTGACCCCTGTCCATATGAGCAGGGACAAGGAAAAAGCTGCTCCGGCCATCTGGAGCAAACCGAGCGAAAGGCGGACCATTGCCAGGGGTCGCCGTGACGCCTCGCCGCTTGTGCCAAACCGCTGTATTCGCATAGGCGAATATAGAAGTCGAAAAAAACACTACACCGGACAACAACCTCCGGATTTGTGGACTAATCCCGCACGTTTCGCATCGTCGGCAATTTCAGGAACATCGTGAAAGCAATTGCCCAAACACTTCAGAAGGTTGCGGTGAAAGGCGGACTTGGCGCTTGCCAACCGATAATGAACCCAAAGCCCGTTCTTTCGAGTTTCCACCAATCCCGCTCTCCTCAAGTAACTCAAGTGACGCGAAGCAGTCGGTTGAGGGACCTGCAGAACCTTTACCAAGTCTCCAACGCACATCTCCCCGCCCGTCAGAAGACAAAGGATCCGGAGTCGGGTACGGTCCGAAAATGCCCTGAAAATCAGGTTGACTTGTGCTTTGCTCTTTTCCACTATATTCGCCCACGCGAATCTAACACGCGCAAGCGAACGAAACAAGATCCAAATTACAGACCCCAAATACATGGACAGTCACGCCGCTGCGGACTTTCCAGTCTTATCGCGAGACCAACTTGGCTTCTGGCA
>CAYOOS010000700.1:0-2476 GCA_964405585.1 uncultured Acidobacteriaceae bacterium
ATCTCAACCAACCGCTTCTTCAGCCTTGCTTCATCCAGCCCGTTCAAGCGCCCAAAATATTCCACAAATTCCAGCGAGCTCAACCGCGGGTACAGCGCAGTGGCAGTGGAGAGAAACCCCACATTGGCGCGGACCTTTTCGGGAGCATCCACCACGTCGTGCCCGCAAACAATCGCCGTGCCGTCGGTCGGCTCCAGGATCGTCGCCAGCATGCGCAGCGTGGTCGTTTTCCCCGCGCCGTTAGCGCCCAGCAATCCGTAAATCTCCCCCGGCTTGCACACGAAGCTCACGTTGTCCACGGCGCGAATTTCGCCTCGTTTTTTGTCCTTAAATGTTTTAACCAGACCACGGGTTTCGATCATGGGAGCATCCTCATAAATTTCATCGGGGCACAGGACAAACCGCGTTCACAGGATAGTACGCAAAGGAAGCAGGAAAGATTTCGCAGCATCCACAGAACACCAGCGGAAGCCGTAAAACCAGGGAAACCAGCAGGTTGCCCCTAACCTTTGTGGCAATTGGGGCACTGTTTGGCATCAAATTTTTCGGGTGGCACACGGAAAACATTGTTGCATTGGATGCACACCCGGTGGAGTACCTTAGGAGGAGCAACCGTTGCGGCCGTGCCGGGCGCCGGAACGCAGGGCGTTTCGCTGGTGTTCATGGCTAGATTCTAGCACGGCATGGCTGCGGGAAAAGTCGCGGCATCCGGAATGCCTCCCCGGGCATCTGAACAAAAATGACAGGCTCCCGACGGAAATATGGAGAAATGGCCAACCGTCCTGATAAACTTTACCGCAGGGATAGACCGCCCAGACATTCGGCCAGCAAGCCCCGCAAAAGATGCCAGTCGTATCCAGTTACTTGCACGCGCGGGCGGAGCTTGGACGAGCGCCTGCGGCGATGGACGGATTGATTTCAGGAATTTATGGATAAGATTCTGCGAAACAGAGTTTTGGTGTTCCTGCTGGTTGCGGGAATCGTGGCTTATTTTCTGGTGGCGATTAGCGGCCGCCAGCCCGTGGCAAAAATTTCGGCCACCACGCCCGCCCGCCGCAACATTATTGCTTCTATCAGCAGCAACGGCAAGGTCGAACCCATCACGCCGGTTACCGTGCGCGCCCAGTTGGACACTTTTGTTACCAGGGTGCATGTCCTGGAAGGGCAAAACGTCAAAAAAGGCCAGCTCCTGATCGAGCTGAACGTGAAGGATGCTGCCTCGCAACTCGCCGCCGCCCGCGTCAGGCTCTTGCGTGCCGAAGATGACCTGCGTGTGGCCAACACCGGCGGGCGCACAGATGAAGCGGCGCGCATCAACGGAGATCTGGCCAAAGCGCAAGCCGAGCGTGACCGCCTGCAACGCGATCACGATTCCTTGACCCGGCTCCTCGCACAAGGCGCAGCCACGAAGGACGAACTTGCCGCCAATCAGCTCGCGCTGGAAAAAACACAATCGGACCTGAGCAAGCTGGCAGCCGCCAAAAAGGAATTCGACCGCCAGGCGAATCTCGACCAGGCCCGCTCCTCTCTCGCCGTGCAACAGGCGCGCAGCGATGTTGCGGCGCTGGAAGACAAGGTCACGCAAGGAAGCATTCGTGCTTCTATCGATGGGACTCTCTACTCCATGCCGCTTCATCAAGGAGATTTCGTCAAGGTGGGCGACTTGCTCGCCGAGATGGCCGACCTGCACAAGGTCCGCGTCCGCGCCTTCATTGACGAGCCCGAAATGGGCGCCCTCGAGCCCGATGAAGTCGTGAAAATCACTTGGGACGCTTTGCCGAATCGCGTTTGGGATGGCAGAACAGAAATCATTCCCAAACAGGTGGTCGCCCGCGGTTCGCGCAGCGTCGGGGAGCTCCTGTGCTCCGTGCAAAACGATAAGCTGGAGCTTTTGCCGAATACCAACGTGAACGTGCGCATCAATTCGAAGGAACGTTTGAATGTGCTAGGCATTACGCGCGGTGCGGTGGACACGGAGAACTCTCAGCGGTACGTGTTCGTGGTCAAGGACGGCGTCGGGCCCACTCGGCTGGAAAAGCGGCTGATTCAAGTGGGCATTGCCGACCCCGCGAATTACGAAGTCATCAGCGGCTTACAGGAAGGCGAAGTCGTGGCCCTCCCCGGCGACGTGGATTTTCATGACCGAATGAGAGTAAAGGTAGTGAACATGGACACCTCGAGCCAGAAGGAAGCGAAGGATGCGAAGCTGTAGCGCGCTCCTGGCTGGCGTGTTTCTCCTGCTGTTTGCGCCAACTCCCGGCCTGCGGGCACAAGACACCTCACTGGAGGCAGGCAGAAAAGCGTATGAGGATTCCGAGTACGCCAAGGCAATCGAGTTGCTGAAGGCAGCCGCGGCGAAAGAGCCAGGCAACGGCGAGATCCAGCTTTTGCTGACCAAGGCCTATCTGGGTGCGGAGCAGATTGATGCGGCCGTCGGCAGCGGCGAGAAGGCCGTGGCCATCGATCCGAAAAACTC